>NZ_NOLK01000016.1:0-85002 GCF_002245985.1 Nostoc sp. 'Peltigera membranacea cyanobiont' 232 | reverse complement strand
GAAGAAACAGTAGATAGAAGATAGAAGTTGTTCTTCTTGTCCCAGTCCCCAATCCCTAATCCCCAGTACCCAATCCCTAATCTTTAGTAGTAATTACCTACTTTGCGATGGCGGACGGCTGTGAGTCCATCGTTTTTGGAGACACGACCTTCTTGGACGGTGCAGTATAAAATCCAGTGGTCGCTGCATTCCATGCTGCTCTGTATTTCACATTCCATGTATGCCAGAGCATCAGTTAGAATCGGAGAACCGTTTTTCGCGGTTTGAGTTTTCACTCCTGCAAAGCGGTCAGCACCAGGATGCAAGCGCTTGAGAAAGTGTTTTTTGAGTTCTTGATAGTTGCCTTCTTCCAAAACGTTGAGGACGAAGCGATCGCCTACTTGCATTAAGGAATCAATGGCGCGGTCTTTAGCAACGGCAATTGTTAATCCTAATGGTTGCAAACTCGCTTGCGTTACCCAGGATGCCAGCATTGCACTTGAGACATTTTCTTTTTTAGTAGTGACTATATATAGTCCACTACTAATGCGACCCAACGCCTTTTCCATGTTGACATCAAGGGACTTGATGTGCTTGATGTTGCGATCGCGCACTAGCAATTGTCCCAAGTCTTTACCCGCTTCTTCACACAACTGGAATGTGGATGCGCTGGGAACTTCTCTAATCCGAATAGCTGGGAAGGCTTCTTTGATGCCAGAGTCGAGAAATTTTCTGCGGAGTGTATCAATGGGTTCATCATCCCCACCGTAACATTCAAACAGCCCAACCAGTTGCTTGTTCTTGGCAACAGCTAACACCGAACTGATACTAGCTTGGGCGGCGGCGCTTGTAGTCGGAGGCATACCAATAATGATGCTAGCTGCTCTACCGGCTAGTTCTTGGATTTCTTGGCTCTGGGCAGTACTTAGATCCAGGACTTCTACCCCAACCCCAGTTTTCAGTATACCTTCGGCAATTGCATGACCAAGGCGCTCGCTATAGCCGTAATCTGAGACAAAAAATAAGCCAACTGTGGTTTCTGCCTTGGCTTGTTTTTGGCTCCAATTTTCGTAGCACCCGGTTAGAACATCTAGATGGTGGTATAATAAAGGCCCGTGACCGTTGGCGATAATATTAATCTTCCCTAGTTCGCTCATCCGCTTCATGGCATTCACCAAAGAACGAGCGTTAGGGCCCATCAAACAGTCGTAGTAAAATCTAAAGTCAGCTTCGATCGCTTCTAAATCTTCGTCAAAGGTGCGATCGTCACAAAAGTGCATCCCAAAAGCATCACAGGTGTAGAGAATTTGGGTTTTGCGGTCAAAGCTAAAGATTGTATCCGGCCAGTGCAGGTTGGGCGCACTCACGAATTCTATTTCGTGTCCTTTGCCGATATCTATGCGATCGCCAGTTTTCACAACCCGCTTAGAAAAAGGATCGTGTACTAAGCCTTCCAAAAACTGAAGCGCAACTTTTGAGGCTAAGACGGTGGCTCTAGGAGCCAACTGGAGGACATCTTCTACTAAGCCGCTATGATCTGGCTCTGTGTGACTAACAATTATGTAATCAATTGTTTTGGGGTTAACAAGACCTTTGAGAGTCTCTAAATACAGATCGCGAAACTTCTGGTGAGAAGTATCAATCAAAACTGTTTGTTCACCCCTAATTAGATATGAATTGTAGGTTGTGCCGTTTTGCAGTCCGAATTCGATATCGAAGCGATCGCGATCCCAATCAAGAGAGCGAATCGCCGTTGTGTTAGGGGCAATTTCTACAGTTTGTATAGTTAGCCGATGTTGAACGTTCTCTGCGATCGCTACCATTATTCGTCTCCGAGCGCAAATTGTCAGGTTTTTCTTCTGCCCCCATTGTCTCTATTATTTTTTATTTAAGTTGTAATGAATATCAGTTTTTGAAGAATTTAACTTGTATCAATTAATGCTTTTTCTTAGCAAAAAGTATGACTAAAAAATCTACTTGATATTAATTTATCTAAAAAAATATACTGAGTATTTAATTTTGCGAATTATCTCAGTTTCTCATAAATTAAAAATATCATGTTCCTTATAATCTTTGACAATAAAAACCGAAAAAATAAAGATGTCATCACATATCTAAGAATACTATTACTATATATAACCCATCTCTGATTTTTGGAAAAACTCAGTACAACTAAAAAAGCTTTATCTACCCTTGCCTCTTGGATATTGCCTAACTATACAAGTAAGTTAGTAAATTAAAATTAACTTTTTGAGAATGACGTATTAATGCTCAATAAATATCAGGATTTATACATAAACTCTGTAATTATGGTGCAATATAATTGTCTTTAGCAAATAGATTAGAAGTTAGTTTTTGAAGACGCTATCTCATAAGTAAGTAGGAAAGTTGGGAAAGGTGGGAAAAGTAGGAAAAGTAGGAAAATTAACAAAATTAACAAAATAAGTTCTATCTCTAACAGGTATTGAATATATTTTTATCTCAACTAAGAATCTTGTTACGTAAAATATAAACTTTATGTAAAGTTGATAAAATAGATATTTCTTGTAGATAATTAAGAAAAACTTCCAGAGATTAGTTTAATAAAAAGGAACTAGGCTTATATATGTATGTTTTTCTGCTCATTCAAATGGAAACTCTCGCAAAAATAATTTTTAAAGTTTCGGTAAATCACCGTAAACATACGAATAATCTAATAATTTTAGTGATACAGTCCTTTATTATCGACTTTAGACACTAATTAGGATAAAGCCAACAAATTCTTCTTGTTATGGCTAGCAGCTATAGCTTCTATCTCTCAGTCCAATTTGCCTATACAGGCTAATGGTGTTCTTTTTAATGTGCCTAACTTTTTATAAAATTCCATTGTCGATGATAAATTGCAAATTTTGATATCTCTCTAAAGCCGATACTTATTACGTAACATCATTTTAGATGCTGGCATCCTTAATATTTATAGTTCAATTTTAAGAGCGTGCTATTAAATACGTAATTTATTAAGTATATAGGCGTGAATAGACATAAGAAAAAATAGCAAAAATTAATTGTGCAAAAGGTTATTAATTATGGGATGCCGATTAAAGGTCTTTCTAACTGAGCAAGAAAAGCTAACCTTAGAAGAGTTAAGAAAAGCCAAAGATGCTCCTCAACGTACTAAGGATCGCGCTCAAGTCTTATTGCTAAATAATCGTGGGTTAAAAAACGAGCAAATTGCTAAAGGCTTGAACTGGGCAATTTCCACAGTACGTCAAACCCTTCATCGTTGGGAAAAGATGGGTTTAGCTGGTCTGTGGGATGCTCCTGGTCGAGGTGGAAAACCTCGATATTCAGAATCAGATTTGGTTTATCTAGAAAATTGTTTAGCTCAAGAGTCGCAGACTTATAACTCTAAACAATTAGCAAAAAAACTGGCATCTGAACGTCAAGTAAGCTTGAGTGCAGATCGGTTACGACGGGTACTTAAGCAAAGGGGAAGAAGGTTTGGAAGCGCACACAAACAACCCCAGGAACAGAATACTTAGTAGTCTGTCAAGCTAGTAATGAAAAGTTTGTAGTAAGCCACTAAGCGTAGTCCTGACTACGAACTTTCTTACCCCAGATCAACGATAATTCGATCTAATTAGTGTACCTCATAACTTCAATAACTGCTGTATTGGCATATAGCTAGCTTTTGAGGAGAGGTACACAAACTCACTATCCGCTTTTTTGGTCAGAATATCCAACTGAATTCTGACTCCTGAATCCTGAATTCTGTTTAATAAAACAAAATCCACCTAAACATTAAAATGTTTGGTGGACTTGTTATTTATTCTTAGTGGATCCGAGCAGAGTCGAACTGCTGTCCAAATTGGGTATTGACCCCCCGCTCATTCACAGGTTTAGCCTTTCTGACCCTCAAGGCGGGAATCGTTCATTATCCCGAACGTAGGATGCTCTGATTTAATCTTAGCTAGCAAGCCAACCAGAGAACGCTTACTAGAGCATCCGTTGGGGTTTGGTCTTCAGTCCTTAACGGAGTCAAACTAAAGACGCTCGAACCTATAAGAGGTGTTTAGGCAGCTACTAGAGCATCCTTACGAGCAAAGCTAACGATGTTATTCGCATTTACTTTTTGTTTGAGCCTTTGATTTCCGAGAGGAGACTCACTCTCGACCTGAATCACAGAGCAGCGTTCGCCAACCTGTCGAAACCGTGACGGACCCATGCGCTTCATAGTTCAATTATAATACGCAATTTGGAAATTCGTAATTCGTAATTCGTAATTCGTAATTCGTAATTCGTAATTCGTAATTATCAAAGTTTGGATATATGGCTCCAATTACTCAAAATAGCCAATTGCTAATTTTAAAACCATTAGCAATTGGCTATTTACCACGATCCACAACAAGTATTTTTCTAAGTTAGTGCTTCAGCACCACCTACAACCTCAAGGAGTTCTTGGGTGATTGCAGCTTGTCGAGCTTTGTTGTAAGACAGTGTGAGGCTATTAATCAATTCACCTGCATTTTCACTGGCATTACTCATGGCTGTCATCCGCGCTGCTAGTTCACTAGCTGCCGATTCTTGCAATGCCCGCAATAGCTGGTTACTCAAATACAGGGGCAACAGAGAATCGAGGATCTGTACTGGATCTTGCTCGAAAATCATGTCAGGAGCCAACGGGCGGACTTCCTTAGTCACTTTTTCCCGTTCGACTTCAAATTTACCGCCACGGGTTGTCAAGCTGAAGATTTCATCATCGCCTGCTTCTAGTCCTTGCGGATCGAGTGGCAGTAGGGTTTGGATCGCAGGACGTGAACTAACCAAGGAAAGGAATCTGGTGTAGATTAATTCGATGCGGTCAACTTCTTCCGAAAGGAACAAGGAAAGTAGTTGATCGGCAATTTGATTGGCTTCGGCTGCGGTGGGAATTTGCTCTAGGCCGCTGTAGGTAGCATCAATGGGCTGATCGCGGCGTTGAAAGTATTGTGTTGCTTTGCGTCCGACTAGCACGAATTGATAGTTTAAACCTTCTGCCTTGATTTCTTTGGCGCGGTTTTCTGCACGACGGATAACGTTATTATTATAGCCGCCGCATAAACCGCGATCGCCTGAAATTACTAACAGCCCGACTGACTTAACTTGCCGTTTTTTCAGCAGTGGGAGGTTTGCTTCTTCAAAGCGCAGACGGCTTTGCAAACCATATAATACTTGTGCCAAGCGATCGGCAAAGGGACGAGTCGCTAGCACTTGTTCTTGGGCCCGACGGACTCTAGCCGCAGCTACGAGACGCATGGCTTCTGTGATTTTTTTGGTGTTTTTGACCGACTGGATGCGATCGCGTATTGCTTTTAGATTGGCCATATTTTTTTCCTTAGTAGTTAGTCATTTGTCCTCTCTTACAAAGTTCTGATCGGAGGAAACCTCCGCTCAGACTTTGCGCTTTGTCATTAGTCAGTAGTCATTAGTTCTGTACCAATGACCAATGAGCAATGACTAATGACTAATTACGCTGTAGCTTTGAAGGTCTTCTTGTATTCGGTAAGCGCTTCCTTCAAGGCTGCTTCTTCTGCGTCACCTAATGCTTTAGATGCTTGTACTCCTTGGGCATATTTACCAGCCTTTAAGGACTCCCGCAGACCTTGGGTAAAGGTGGTGACTTTATCTACAGGTACATCATCTAAATAACCATTAATACCTGCATACAAAATTGCCACTTGTTCATATACTGAAAGTGGCGAATTTTGTGGCTGCTTGAGGAGTTCGCGTAACCGTTGACCCCGTGCCAACTGGTCTTGAGTGGCTTTATCTAAGTCAGAAGCAAATTGCGCGAAGGCTTGCAAGTCGTCAAATTGGGCTAATTCCAATTTAATTTTACCGGCAACTTTTTTCATTGCCTTGGTTTGAGCCGCAGATCCCACGCGGGATACTGAAATACCAGGGTTTACAGCCGGACGGATACCAGCGTTAAACAAGTCAGAAGACAGGAATATCTGACCATCGGTAATAGAAATTACGTTGGTGGGGATATATGCTGAAACGTCACCAGCTTGGGTTTCGATGATTGGTAGGGCGGTCATGCTGCCTTTACCTAATTCGTCACTCAGTTTTGCGGCTCTTTCTAGCAAACGAGAGTGGATGTAGAATACATCTCCAGGGTAAGCTTCGCGTCCTGGTGGACGACGTAGCAATAGGGACATTTGGCGATAAGCTTGGGCTTGCTTGGAAAGATCGTCGTAAATTACCAGGGTAGCTTTGCCTTTGTACATAAAGTACTCGGCAATAGTTGCGCCTGTGTAAGGGGCTAGGTATTGTAGGGTTGCTGGTTCACTGGCGCTAGCAAAGACAACGACGGTGTAATCCATCGCGCCTTTTTCTTGCAATGTCTGCACCACGTTAGCAACTGTGGAAGCCTTTTGACCGATCGCAACGTAGACACAAACTACATCTTCTGATTTTTGGTTGATGATGGTGTCGATGGCGATCGCAGTTTTACCGGTTTGGCGATCGCCAATAATCAATTCCCGTTGACCGCGACCGATAGGAATCATTGAGTCAATAGCTGTAATACCCGTTTGCATGGGTTCGTGTACAGACCGCCGAGCAATGATACCGGGTGCTGGAGATTCAATCAAACGGCTTTCTGAGGATTTGATTTCTCCTTTACCATCGATGGGAAGACCCAAAGCGTTTACAACTCGTCCAATTAAGGCTTCTCCTACGGGTACTTGAGCAATTCTACCAGTAGCGGTTACAGAACTACCTTCTTGAATTTCCAGCCCTTCACCCATAAGCACCGCGCCTACGTTGTCTTCTTCTAAGTTCTGGGCGATGCCAATTGTGCCATCTTCAAATTCTAAGAGTTCCCCAGACATAGCCTTTTCTAGACCATAAATCCGGGCAATACCGTCACCAACTTGGAGAACGGTACCAACGTTAGCAACTTTGACCTCTTGATCGTATTGCTCGATTTGTTGTTGGATAATGCTACTAATTTCGTCAGGTCTAATTGATATGCTCATGTGTCTATTTTGTTTGCTTTCGAGACGGAAGTAAAAGGGATTAGGGATTAGGGACTGGGGATTAGGGATTAGGGATGGAAAAAATTTATGACTATAATCTTTTTCCTAGTCCCCAGTACCCAGCCCCCAGTCCCCAGTCCCAATTTTCTAGCTATTAGTTAAGCGCAATGAAAGGCGACGCAATTGACCCCGGATACTGGCATCAATTACCTGCGAACCTACTTTAATAATCACACCACCAATTAACTCACTGTCTACCTTGGTTTCTAGTTCTACCTGGCGAGCATTAGTTATAGCAATCACTTTTTCTGTGATTGCCTGCTGTTGAGCTTCTGTGAGGGGAACGGCTGAAATTACTTCCGCTAATACGGTTTGATTCAGCTGCCGCAACAGCGCCAGATATTGTTGAAAAATCGATTCCAAGAATGCAATGCGGCGTTTGTCTACTAGCACTAACAAAAAGTTACGTAAGTAGGGGTTAGCGCCTTCACCGAGTATTTGTTTGATGAGAGCTTTTTTGTTCTCAGACTGAATAAACGGGTTGCTGAAGAAGTTGTGTAGCTGTTTGTCTGCCCGGAGTAGTCCTAGAAAAGTCCGTGCATCTTCTCCGAACTCTTCTGTCAAATTTTTCGATTGCGCTATTGACAAAAGCGCCTGTGCATAAGGCTGGGCGACTTCGGCTGCGGCTATTTGACTTGTCATACATTGCCTCCCAGTTGTGCGATGCTGCGATCGATTAAACCTTGTTGAGCATCGTCGGCAATCCCGCCTTTAAGTTGTGATTCGACTTTTTGCAATGCTAGTGTAGCAACTCTCTGCCGTAGTTGAGCGATCGCTCGCTCGGTTTCGGTGTTTAAATCTGCTGCTGCCGTTTGTTTCAAGCGTTCTACGTCTTGCGCTGCCTTCGCTAACAAGGCTTCTTTCGATTTTTGGGCGTTTTCTACGGCTGATTGGCGGATACGTTCTGCTTCTGCCTGAGATTGCTTTAACTGCTCTTGCGCTTGGGAAAGAGCAGTCTTTGCCTCTTTTAAGCGCCCTTCTGCTTCCTGAATGGCGGTGGCAATATTGGATTGTCGCTCGTTCAGGATATTGCTTAAAACCTTACGTCCGAAGTAGAATAGTATGCCAATCAGAATCGCTAGATTAATCAGATTGGTTTCAAAAATGTCTAAGTTTAGACCGAAACCACCTTCTGCTGCGCCTTCTGCTAATTCAGAGTGAACAGCGTTCGCTTCTGCGGCAAGTAATAAGAATGTCCCCATGATACCCATTTACAAGTGCGCTGCTCGCTTGCTAATACGTTGTATTTTCCCAAGGGAAGGAAATTTAAGTATCTTTCCCCAGAAGGGAAAAAGTGCCTTTTTTTGACACTTAATTAAGCGCTCTGGACTAGGGGCCAGTTGCGCGTATGCTTTACACAGAACCAATCTAGTTAGCTTATCTAACTGGAGTTGGCCCCAATAGTTTTTCTAGAATCTGCCTACTTAGAGCATCAACTTGTTGCTCTAAGGTGCTAAAGGCTGCTTGCTTTTGTTGTTCGATTTCAACAGAAGCTTGTTCTCGTTGAGACTGAGCTTCTTTTTGGGCTTCAGCGATTTTTTCGGCAGTAATTTTCTTAGCTTCAAGTTGAGCGGCTTCTACGGTAGCTTGCGATTGTCTGCGAGCGTCTGCGAGTTGCTGCTCATATTCGGTAGCCAAGCGCTCGGCTTTAGCCAAGCTCTCCCGCGCCTCAAGGGTATTAGTTCGGATATAATTATCGCGATCGTCTAGTACCTTGGTCAGTGGCTTATAGAAAATTGCATTCAACAAAGCTGCTAATAGCAGGAATTGCAATGCCATGAAGGGCAAGGTAGCATCGAAATCAAACATTTGTCTCCTCTTTGGCTGGAGTAGCAGTTTTCATGGCTAGCAACGTCATCCAACCTTTCATATTTTAGAGACCCATAGCCAACAAGGGTCAACGGAACATTAAAACTATTAAGATACCCAAAATATTTTGATTGTAGAGGCGTGATAATTCACGTCTCCACACTCACAAAATTTTCAGGTCTTATGCGAAGGGGTTAGCAAACAGCAATACCAAGGCAATTACTAGACCATAGATAGTCAAGGATTCCATGAATGCCAAGGTTAATAGCAGAGTACCGCGAATTTTTCCTTCTGCTTCAGGTTGACGAGCAATACCTTCTACTGCTTGTCCAGCAGCGTTTCCTTGACCGATACCAGGGCCAATTGCAGCTAAACCAATCGCTAAAGCAGCAGCGAGAACTGAAGCAGCCTGAACTAATGGATCCATGTTGATTTTCCTTGCTTTGATTACAAAACTAACAGACATTACGTTAACGATTAGAAACGTGGTTTTCACGCTGCACTCGCTTCTTTGAAATCGCGCTTTGCGATGTTTTGAGCGAATATGCTCTTCTTGACTGTGCTATCAACTGAGAAGTTTAATGCTCCTCATGCTCTTCTCCACCATGTCCCTCCATTGCCTCATGAATGTATGCTCCGGCGAGGGTGGCGAAAACCAGGGCTTGAATGGCACTGGTAAATAAACCCAAGGCCATTACAGGCAGAGGTACAAACAGAGGAACTAGCAGCACCAAAACCGCAACTACCAATTCATCCGCCAAAATATTACCAAATAGCCGGAAGCTTAGGGAGAGGGGTTTGGTGAAATCTTCAAGAATTGCGATCGGCAACAAAATGGGTGTTGGCTCTATATATTTCTTAAAGTAGCCTAAACCCCGCTTGCTAAAACCTGCGTAAAAGTACGCCAAGGAAGTTAGCAGTGCCAACGCAACAGTCGTATTGATGTCGTTGGTGGGAGCCGCCAATTCACCCGAAGGTAGCTTGATGAGCTTCCAGGGAATTAGCGCCCCTGACCAGTTCGATACGAAAATAAACAAGAACAATGTGCCAATAAATGGCACCCAAGGGCGGTACTCTTTCTCACCAAGTTGGTTTTTGGCCAGATCGCGAATAAATTCTAGGGCGTATTCCATCAAGTTCTGGATGCCCTGGGGAATTCTTTGTGCGTTGCGAGTAGCAGCTATTGAAGCCACTACTAGAATACTAATCACAAACCATGAGGTGAGAAAAACTTGCCCATGAATTTTAAGATTGCCCAACTGCCAGTAGAAATGATGACCTACTTCTAATTCGGCGAGGGGAAAAGAATTAAAGGCGTTTAAGACACTAAGCATTTGCATTCTTCAAGCATTTTCCCCAACGAGCGAGGATGGGATTACTATCTTTGTGAGCCTGACTTTTTAAGAATCAGGAATGAACGCAATTTGCACCATATAGACGAGGAGCGTGGCTTTGTAAGTTAGAAATCCCAAAAATATGGGCAAAATCTGTAGCTCACGCCATTGAGTTGCTACGATCATGACTCCAAGAAATAGAGCAAAACGAGTTTTGCTCAAACTGGTTTTTTCACTACCAAGTTGCTCAACGTCTCTAGCCAACATTTTTAAGTAAACCACACCTGTACACGCCCCAATTAAATAATTTAGGGCAATGTTTAAGGAATAAAAAATCCACACAGAGATAAAAATAACCCCCGTCAAGACAAGCGTGATTGCCAACAATCGCTGGAAGAGTTCATGAAACTCTTGCATAGAGTTACCTGATTCTGTGTCTCCAGAACCAGTTTTAGCATCTTGTTGCGTTGTCGGAGTGGGCGCAATTGATTCGTCTGACAAGCTCACGAGACTTGAAACCAGTACAGCTAAATTATGATGACTGCACATTCAGTCAGATGAATCATATCACGATCCGGTAACAATACTTTAGGAAAAAACAATTAACTTCTTGTCAACCTTAGACAGTCAGTAAAATTGCGCTCCCCGAAGTAAGAGAGTGGCTGATGATGTAAGGGAGCGTGCGGATGAATAATCAATAATCGCTGCCGGAAAATTCAAATTTTCTTCCAATTACAGCTTTTTTGAGTGGATTATCCTCCTCCAAAGTCGTTACATAACATCTTGGTGTTTGAATTAAGTCGGTGTCAATAAAATCAACTGGTGCTTGAGGAGTGTATAGACGTACCGCAAATCAGAAATTGTAGAGTAGCGGCTTGTTATTAAAGATCGCACCACTGCTAAATTCCAGAAAACTCCAACTTTTAGGATGTGCAATACCCTGTTTCTTGGGTACTTTCCTAATTTACATTAATTTACCAAAAGTGGTGATGGGCGATCGCTCATCACCATGAGTATAAATTGCTTTTGTTAAGCCAGTAACAGAGTGCAGTTTAATTAAGCTGGTGTCAATAAAATCAGCTGCTGCTGAAGAAGCTTTCTTACCTCATCTAATCCCAGTTGTACACCTGTCAAAATCTCTGCAACTGTGGAATTCGCATCACATTTTTGCATAAATTCAAACTCTGGTACAGATAAATTAACAATCTGGTAATTGTAATTAAAGAAGCACTGACTAGGAAATCCTTCAATACAAGGATTAAGTTCGGGAATCGCTGCTAATAAAGCGTTGTCGTCTGACCAGTCAGCTTTGACTAAGGGAGGACGACCGAGGAAAAACTCGTAATGAGTTACTTCTGGATCTAGTAATTCTATCAAGCGATAAAGCTGGCGATCGCTCAATCCTTTTGCCCGTTCTACTAACTCCGGTGCTTTAGCCAAAAGCCTCTCTAAATCCCAGAAACTCGGATTTGAGAAACCAATAAACTCTAATCCCGAAGCATCAATTAATTCAAACAGCGTCTCAATGTTGTAGTCAATTTCTTGGGGATGAACGTACATATCGGCAAAGTGTTCATCCTTGTGGTTTTCTAATGACCAGCGCTGTTTTTCGGATTTGACAATTCGGTTATTTTCTGGTAAGGAAGCAAATATTTGTCGCCCGACTTGGACACCATCGCGGTAGTCGCCTTTTTTGTCACCTTGAATAAGTGCGATCGCTTTTTGCATGAGTTGAATTTCCCAGCGTCCCAATTCCCCATACACAAAAATGTGCATCAAGCCGCCTGGGGCTAACTTCTTCGCCAAAGCTCGAATACCGCGAATGGGATCGAGGGTATGATGCAAAACGCCAACACAGTTAATTAAATCAAACTCACCTGGTAACTGTTCCACATCAAACAAACTGAGGTGATGAAATTCAACCCGGTTAGCCCCAGAACGTTGACAACGTTCTTTTGCTACATCTAAAGCACCAGTACTGAGGTCAATTCCCACAACAGAAGCCTGGGGGTTGAGGTGAACCAAGTACTCTGTACTTACACCAGTACCGCAACCTGCATCTAAAATCCGAATATCTTGCCTTTGAGGTTTTTGACCTGTGCAGAAATTATGAGCGGCTAGCCAATTCCAGCGCCAGTTGTAGCCTGGAGGTGGTTCATCCAACAGGGCTTCCGGCGGAAAGGGGTAGGTATTGTAGAGTTTGGCAACAGCAGCACTAACAGTTTGAGAATCGGACATGATGAGGAATAACGCAGTATTTCTGAGTTTAGCGGATAGTGGCAAAGATTACTATTGCTTATTTCCTGCTACTTATCCAATAGCAAAGTCAGTAAATTCGCGTTTATAAGGAGCATGAAATCCTAATACAATATATTCTTTCGATACTCCAGCAGCGATTAATTCGTTAGCAATACCGATTTCTGTATCATCTCTTTGTATCCAATTTTTTTTGTCTTTAATATCAACATTAATGATGACTCCATAAATTCTCTTTTTCTACCTGCGTGGAAATTGCCACCAACAATGGCGTAATAATTTTTCCTTACGCATTACTCATTTAATTTGCTTCACCGATGAATGACACCAAAACTGTATGAATAAAAAATGGGTAAATCTCATCAAAGTCAACACCCTAGTGCTGGAGCAATTCTTAGTTATTTAAATGGCAGTTTATCACCAGAGGCAAAAGTTGCTGTGGCAACATTTCAAGCTTTTCAGCAAGATTTATTGGGGTACTTGAAAAAATGCAGTTCGGGTAAAGAGTTGATTGAAAGACATTTTGAGTCAGATGTTGAACTGTTTGCCGCCTACAATGTTAGTGATTGCGTGCCTTTGTTTACTGATAATGCGTATGTAAATTACAGCCTACACAATTAATCAAAGGTCGCACTGATTAGTTTGGCAATATTTGGCATTATCGATAAACTCTTGCAACTTATTCACCGGAATTATCTGAAATGATGACCCACCCTGCACCGCCGCAGTGATGTAAGCAAACTTTTGCCCGCGATAAAACTGGTCACGTCCAACTTTGGTGACATACTGAGACTTCTGGAAGTCATTAGCAATATTAGAATTATAAATATTTTGTAACAGTTTCACCGCTTTGGCATTTTTTGTGGTGAATTTGATGCTTGAGTCACCGCTAACGGTTATTCCTTCTTTAGTCACTGTCCCATTTTCAGAAGTGACATCAGCATAAAAGTATAAATTTCCTTTTGTACCACCGTAGCCGTGGGCTTCGCTGTTGTATCTCAAGGTTGGTAGTAGAGGTCTAGTTTTCGCCCACTTCACAACGGTGCTGATATTTTGTTCTGGAAGTGCATTTGCAGGAGTGACAGCTAAAATAACTGCGATCGCAGACAGAGTAACATTGAATAAATAGTTAAATTTAGAACTTTTGTGCATAGTATTTCCCCGTTAAAGAATGCTGATAGCTAAAGCTGCAACCACCAGAATTTGATAATTATTTCCAGGGTGGCGTTATTTCTTAATATTCAGTTATCAGTAGCAAAAACAACTTAACATCGGCTAATGACTACTGTCCACCGATCATTGCTGAAGGAAATTCGGTTTGAACTAAGATTTTGTAACAGTTGCAATAATCGTAAAATGGATACTGACACAAACATCAAAATAGAGGTTTTCGGCATCAGTAGACCATGCCTAGCTTATTTCTGAGTTACAAAACTTAGATTTGATCTCAGCCAAACAAGAGTATGTACTCTTAGGACTGGATGCATCTAAGCTACAGGTTCTACACACTTCTTAATAAACCAGCCTTGAGAACACAAAACGTTCTAATCTAAAAGCTAACCGGGTTAATTTACTGGCAGTTTTGCAGGCAGTACTCTCAAGCTTATAAAGCACAGAGACACCGATGTGTCAAGCCTCAAAGCGATCCAGACTTAACACATAAATGATTATGATGGGAGTTTTACAAATCCGATGAGTGTTAAGGCAAGTGGTGGAAGCTCAGTTGCGCGTCCGCAACTATATCAAACCCTAGCTGTAGCGACAATTACCCAAGCCGAACAGCAAGACCGCTTTTTAGGAAGTGGTGAACTAAATGAACTGGCAAGCTATTTTGCATCTGGTGCAAAGCGTTTAGAAATTTCTCAGACGCTGACGGATAATGCCGAGATTATTGTATCTCGCGCTGCCAACCGGATTTTTGTCGGTGGTTCGCCAATGGCTTTTTTAGAAAAGCCCAGAGAAATAGAAATAGTACCTGTTAGTGCTGGTGCTAATGTTCAGCAAGGGATGCAACTGGGAACTGTAACCTACGTTGAAAGTCGTGGTGGGTTCCTAGAAAATTTACGCTCAATATTTAACTCATCCCCCAGTGGCCCGATACCTCCAGGTTTCAGACCAATTAACATTGCTCGATATGGCCCAAGCAACATGGCCAAGAGCTTGCGGGATTTATCCTGGTTCTTGCGCTACGCTACTTATGCGATCGTTGCTGGCGACCCCAACATCATAGCGGTGAATACACGGGGTTTGCGGGAAATAATTGAAAATGCCTGCTCTGGTGAAGCAACGCTGGTAGCTTTGCAAGAAATCAAAGCTGGGTCACTTTCTTTTTTCCGCAACGATGCTGAGGCTACAGAAATTGTGTCTCAGTACATGGATGTTTTGTTAACAGAATTCAAAGCAGCCACACCTTCAAATAAAGTTCGCCAACGCCCCTCTAGCGACCAGCAAGGGTTGCAACTGCCGCAAATTTACTTTAATTCGGCAGAACGTCGTCCCAAGTTTGTGATGAAAACTGGGTTGTCAAGTAGCGAAAAAAATGAGGTAATCAAAGCGACATATCGGCAAATTTTTGAGCGCGACATTACCCGTGCTTATAGCTTGTCCATATCCGATCTAGAATCCAAGGTAAAAAATGGCGACATCTCCGTAAAGGAGTTTGTCCGTCGTCTAGCTAAATCTCCCCTTTACCAAAAACAGTTTTACCAGCCTTTTATTAACAGCCGAGTCATCGAACTAGCTTTCCGTCATATTCTGGGACGGGGGCCAAGTAGCCGCGAAGAAGTACAAAAATACTTCTCGATTATTTCTAACGGTGGTCTGGCAGCCTTAGTCGATGCCTTAGTAGATTCTGCTGAATACGGCGACTATTTTGGTGAAGAAACAGTACCCTACCTTCGGGGTCTTGGTCAAGAAGCACAAGAATGTCGCAACTGGGGCCCGCAGCAAGACCTGTTTAATTACAGTGCGCCTTTCCGCAAAATACCTCAGTTCATTACCACATTTGCAGCTTACGAACAACCACTACCAGACCAACATCCTTACGGTTCTGGTAATGACCCCTTGGAAATTCAATTCGGAGCGATTTTCCCGAAAGAAACACGTAACCCCAGTACCCGTCCGGCTCCTTTTAGCAAGGATACCAAGCGCATCCTAATTCACCAAGGGGCAGGGATTAATAACCAAAATAGTAATCCCAACGCGCGGGGTGAGGCTCCTGGGACTCTTGGCCCCAAGGTCTTCAAACTAGACCAACTGCCTGGTACCAGAGGTAAAAAGGCTGCCAAAAATTCTAGCGTCAGATTCTCCGAAAGCTCTACGCAAGCTGTAATCAAAGCTGCTTACCTGCAAGTTTTTGGTCGCGATCTTTACGAAGGTCAGCGCCCAAAGGTATTAGAAATTAAGCTGGAAAACGGCGACATCTCTATACGGGAATTTATCCGTGCTTTGGCTAAGTCGGATGTATTCCGCAATTTGTACTGGTCATCGCTCTATGTTTGTAAAGCGATCGAGTATATTCACCGCCGCTTGTTGGGTCGTCCGACTTATGGTCGTCAAGAAATCAACAAGTACTTTGATCTCGCTGCTAAACAAGGCTTTTACGCGGTGGTTGATGCCATCATTAACAGCGTAGAATACAGCGAAGCATTTGGTGAAGATACAATTCCTTACGAACGGTATCTGACTCCTGGTGGTGTATCAGGGCGACAATTGCGCGTTGGTAGCATTCGTGATGATGTTGCCGCGAAAGTCCAGAAGGAAGTAACACCGAGCTTTGTGACACTGGGTACAGTCACAGAAAACCGATCGGAACCAGATATTCAGTTCCGTATTAACCAAGGTGTTAGCAAGCAACGCGAACAAACCAAAATCTTCAAACTGGTGTCCAATACCAGTGACAAAGTTGCAGTAAAAACCTTGATTAGCGCTGCCTATCGTCAGATTTTTGAGCGGGATATTGCACCCTACATTGCCAAAAATGAGTTTACGGCGTGGGAAAGTAAGCTGGGGAATGGCGAAATCAGTGTGAAAGAATTTATTGAAGGTTTGGGTTACTCTAACCTCTACCTGAAAGAATTCTACACACCTTACCCCAACACCAAGGTGATTGAATTGGGAACCAAACACTTCTTGGGACGTGCGCCATTAGACCAAGCAGAAATCCGTAAGTATAACCAGATTCTGGCTACTCAAGGGATTCGTGCCTTTATTGGTGCTTTGGTAGATAGTGTGGAATACAACCAGGTATTTGGTGAAGATACGGTTCCTTACCGTCGCTTCCCGACCCTACCTGCGGCAAACTTCCCGAATACCGAGAAGCTTTACAACCAGCTAACCAAACAAAACGATGATGTAGTTGTACCTAGCTTTAAGCCAGTACAGCCGCGCGTCGGATCGACTACTACTCCGCTTTTAGCCCAGGCGATCGCAGATATAGCAGCCCATACAAACGGTAAGCCCTCGTTTGCTGAACTGGGTCGTTCCTACAACGATGGTAGCGGACAAACCGTAGAACAGGGTGTGCGTAAACATGCACGGATTTTCCGTCTAACAGAAAGCGCAAACCAATCCGAAACACAACAGGCAATCAACGCCATTTACTGCCAGGTATTGGATGTATTTAGCGGTGAAGTTCCTGATAATTTTCGCCGTACTGACCTAGATAGCAAACTCCAGAATGGTGAAATTTCTGTGCGCGAGTTTGTGCGCGAACTAGCTAGTTCCGAAATCTATCGTCAGCGCTTCTTGTCACCTTATCCTCATGCCAAGGTCATTGAGTTCCTCTTCCGTCACCTGTTGGGGCGTACACCCGCAACTCAGGAAGAAATTCGCCAGTGTAACCAGTTGCTAGCTGATAGTGGTTTGTCGGCTGCTGTAGAAGCAATAGTCAAAAGCCCAGAATATAGCCGCTACTTCGGTGAAGATGTTGTCCCTTACAACCGCTTCCCATCTCTGCCAGTAGGTAACTACCTTGGCAGTGTACAGGCGGCTGAGTAGGTAATAGGTTACAGGGTACAGATTATTTTCTGCGATCTTTACCCTGTAACCTTCGTAACCTTTCGTAATATCGCTCTCAGATTACAGCTAAAACAGGGAATTCTGAAAGGCAATATTACAAAGTGTTAAGAGCAGTCATAAATGCTCAACAGAATGCCGGAAAATGTTTTGCGGAAGGTAACTGAGTTTGAAAGCTTGTGTACTTGTGTGGACTCAAGCAAACTCGTAATTTATTAGCCGTAGTAGTTATCAAACTGCTGTGTCTAAAAGAACGAGAGAACAAACTCCGTAAACCAAATTTAAAGTCGCACCAGTTTAATCAAATCCTGGTTTCATTCGTATTGGAGGAATCCATTAATGAGTATTGTCACGAAAGCTATCGTGAATGCTGATGCAGAAGCCCGCTACCTCAGCCCTGGTGAGTTAGATCGGATCAAATCCTTCGTTGCAAGTGGTGAGCGCCGCGTGCGGATTGCTCAAATTTTGTCAGAAAATCGCGAACGTCTTGTTAAGCAAGCTGGCGATCAACTGTTCCAAAAGCGTCCTGATGTTGTGTCTCCTGGTGGTAACGCTTACGGTCAAGAATTGACTGCTACTTGTCTGCGTGACCTAGATTACTACCTCCGCCTCGTTACCTACGGTATCGTTGCTGGTGATGTTACACCTATCGAAGAAATTGGTGTTATCGGTGCTCGTGAACTGTACAAGTCCTTGGGAACTCCTATCGATGGTGTTGCTGAAGGTATCCGTGGGCTGAAGAATGTAGCTGGTACATTGCTGTCTGGTGATGATGCTAGTGAAGCTGGTAGCTACTTCGACTACCTAGTTGGCGCTCTTCTAGGATAGGGTAAAGCTGTTTACCTACTGAAACAGAAGTATTGCAATACGGTTGGAAATAAGGAATTAACAACATGGCTCAAGACGCAATTACCGCTGTCATTAACTCCGCAGACGTTCAAGGTAAATATCTTGACTCTTCTGCTTTAGAGAAGCTAAAAGGCTACTTCGCTACTGGCGAACTGCGGGTACGTGCAGCTAGCACCATCAGCGCTAACGCTGCTGCGATCGTTAAAGAAGCTGTAGCAAAATCTTTGCTATACTCTGACATCACCCGTCCCGGCGGCAACATGTACACAACCCGCCGCTATGCTGCTTGCATCCGCGATTTGGACTACTACCTCCGCTATGCCACCTACGCTATGTTAGCTGGCGATCCTTCCATTTTGGATGAGCGTGTATTAAATGGCTTGAAGGAAACCTACAACTCTTTAGGAGTTCCCGTTGGTGCTACCGTGCAAGCTATCCAAGCAATCAAGGAAGTAACCGCCAGTTTGGTAGGTTCTGATGCTGGTAAGGAAATGGGCGTTTACTTAGACTATATCTCCTCTGGCTTAAGCTAAGAACTAGTTTGCGCTTAAGAATTTAGGTGCGACTTTATTAAGGTCTGGAAATCAGCCGTGAGTGCTAGAACGTTATATTGCTTATCTTGGTAAATTATCAGTGATGAGTGTTGGTGGTCTAGTATTGATGTTTGATTTCCAGCCTTTGAATGATTAAAAGATTTGCACTCAAGATTTTGAGATAAAAAAAGTTTTCACAAAGTTTACAGGAGATTTTCAAAATATGTCCCGTTTGTTTAAAATTACTGCTCTAGTTCCCAGCCAAACCCGAATTCGTACCCAACGCGAACTGCAAAATACTTACTTCACTAAGCTAGTTCCTTATGAGAACTGGTTCCGCGAACAGCAACGCATTCAAAAAGCAGGCGGTAAAATTATCAAAGTAGAACTGGCAACTGGTAAGCAAGGCGCTAATACTGGCTTGTCGTAATCTGTAAATAGAATATTATTTTAGGGAATTGGTAAGAGGTCGAAAAAGACCTCTTTTTTGTTGCTTGTATTTCTGAAAGTTAAGAGTTGAACATTTCTACAAGGCGATACCCGCGAGTATATAGCGGAACTGGAGCGCCAGAATTTTGTTTTTTCCTTGCTTGTTCAGAAGTTTCATCAAATACAATTAGTGTTTCCTTACCAACCTTCAACCAGTCTTCGTAAGGCACGCTCATATCTTCTTCAATACCGCCAATACTAGGTGCTACCATTGCCCGATAAGCTTCATTGAATTTCCTCCGAAACCGGAAATCTACTGAAATTCTTAGACCTTCAGTTTTCCTTCTTACTGTTTGGTGCAATCCACGGGCATCATTAAAGTACATTGTGCCGTGTTGTAGTCGTGCTTCTGTATAAGAGACAACCATTGGAACATCCCGGCCTTCAGCAAAGTCTGACATCACCCGCATCGTTTGTAGTTCCATCTCGCGGGGCATCTCACCTGCTTCGATGGTTATATTGTCGATGTCGCCAAATAGTGGCAGAACTACTACAGTCGCATCAGCAGCAACACCTGCCCAGACATCACTATGGCATTTTGAGCTAGCAAAGGGCAAACGTAACTTTTCAGCGTCAGTCTTACCGTAGACCATGCGGAGATTGACTGGTAAATCCACTGCATCAATCAGGTCATTTGCTCCTAGTTGGTAGAAAGCCTCTGCGACGCTCTTTTGAAAAAGGTTAAATGCCAAAATGTGTTCTCGCTTGGGCATTAAAAGACCAGTGCCGGTGTAGTTGGGCAAAGTACTTCTTACTTCTAGTAGCCGTTCAAGCATTTCAGCTTCCGAAAGAATGATGGGACTATTCAGACACGCTGAAATATAACCCGCAGCAGCAATTCGGATTTGCTGGAATAACTCAGGCTTTAATGTGTGTTCAAAGAGTAGTCGGTATTGTCGCCTTGTAGCAATTTTATCAGCAAGTTCGTCAAAGAGGCGATCGCCAAGTTGAGAAAATGCGTAGGCGTAGCCCGTCGTAGACATCGCCCGCTCATATTGTAAGCGATCGCCCTCTGTTGATTCTGCTAACAGTTCTTCTAACATCATTTTTTCCAACGTTATTATAAATTGGCTAAATACATCCAAAGCCATTTCGTTTTCAAAACGAATCTAGCTATTACAAATTAACAAGGTTATTCCCTTTATACTTCGTAAAATATACTGTTTTATTTCTCTTACCTATCTTGATTAAAAGAGTTAATTTTAACTTATTTAATAAAGCATAGATGAAGTTGGAGCTTAAAAGCCAAACTATCTATATGTGAGGTTGCTGTTAACTAAGTAACAACGCAAGTTCATGAAGTTAAATATGATTTAGCTGTTTATATTTAAAGAAACTAACAAGATGACACTTTTCAGGTTAGCTACTCCTTTGAAAAGGCTAGTTTTTAAACGCAAAATCGAGAAATAAGCGAAAATCGGTAAAATCAACCTTATCAGTAAAACAAGTTCATTATTAAATAATAGATATTCATGAATTTAGCCCGCTCGGACTAAATTCAGTAACCATGAAATAAGTATAAAATAGTGTCAGTAAATGTCAAATGTGAATCACAAAAACTCAACTAAAAACTTATATAATCGCACAGCATCAGAATGGATTAGAGCAGAACCTACTTCCTTATCAGACTTTACAGCACGACCTTTTGTACTAAAACTTTGTGAGCCTGTTGATGGGTTGCGAGTACTAGATATAGGTTGCGGAGAAGGTTATTGCAGTCGAGAATTACGTCGGCGTGGTGCTGCAAAAGTACATGGTATAGACCTTTCTCAAGGCATGATTGAAGCAGCAAAATTGCAAGAAGTAGAAGATGCTTTAGGTATTAGCTATGAAGTAGGATGTGCTACTAGTCTCAAGCAATTTGATGATGGTGAAATTGACTTAGTTGTTGCAGTATTTCTATTTAACTATTTGACAATTTCTCAGACCCAAGAATGCATGGCAGAAGTAGCACGGATTCTTCGTCCTGGCGGTCGATTTGTATTCAGCGTTCCCCATCCATCTTTTCCATATATGCGGGAGCCAGCATATCCGTTTTATTTTCAAGTTGATGGTGCAGGCTATTTCAGCAAGCGAGATCGGCAGTTTCCTGGTCGTATTTGGAAACGAGACGGCTCCTGGCTAAATGTTCAATTGATTCACAAAACTCTTGAGGATTACTTTAATGCCCTTAGAATTGCTGGCTTTAATACCATGCCAATTTTACAGGAATTGCGTGTAACTCCAGAACATATCGCAGTAGACGAATCATTTTTTAGCCCCTTAGTTGACCAACCACTCCATCTAGCCCTACAAATATCACGATGATACAGACATCTTCTTTACTAATAAATTCCTTCCGTGAAATAACGGTTAATCATCCTCTATGGAGCCATGAGTTCCTAATTCGTTGTCGGGCTGGAAATTTATTTTTACCAGACGTACAGGTATTAGCTGTTCAGATGTACAAATTCTCCAAAGAATTTAATCGGATCTTGGCTAGCATCTTATCTTGTTGCGAAGATGAAAGTAGCCAGTTAGTCATCTTAGAAAACCTATTTGATGAAATGGGACAGGGAGATATAACTCAGTCCCACCCAGAATTGTTTCGTCAATTTACCCGCGCACTTGGTATCGACGACGTAACTTTGGCAGCACTACCCACTGCACCTGAAACTTCCGCTCTGATTGAAACCTACTTGCAAATGCCACATAAATACGGATACTTAGCTGCACTAGGTGCTGTCTGTTATGCTTCTGAAGGAATTGTTAGCTCACTGTACACGCAACTATATAAAGGAATTGTCGGTGCTGCTCCTTTACCCAAAGAATCTCTGATCTTTTTTGAAGTCCATATTGATGTAGATGATAGTCATGCAGCGAAACTAGCAGCAGTGATTGAACCTCGAATCACCATGAATGAAGAGGATATCAAGGTAAGGCTGGCTATTGTAGAAGCTATGGATGCCCGTGTCCAATTTTTTAACGGAATTCAGCGTCAAATCTCTAAATATAACTTGTCTGCTGATTCATGGATCTTTATGAATTCATAGCTGTTGAGAAAAGCAAAGCGTGTAAATACGGTTGTGCATCTACTAACTTGTAGCATTAAAATATGGACAGTTTTCCTTATTTTTTTCGGTTTTTCAAGCGGCAAATAAGACAGATATAGGAAAGTTTGTAATTTCAATAACCTTTTTAGGGAATCAGAATCAGTTGTCAAGTCTCGGTCAAATTCACAAAGCAAAATTAGGTGCAGTAATGAGGAGGCTTCCATGTACGGATTAGTGAACAAGGCGATTCAAGACATGGTGTGCAGTCGCTTTGGCGAAGAGACTTGGAAACAAATTAAGCACAAAGCAGAGGTGGACGTAGATGTTTTCCTCAGTATGGAAGGCTATCCCGATGACATCACCCACAAGCTGGTAAAAGCTGCTAGTGTCGTTCTAAGTTTATCTCCCAAACAGATTATGCAAGCCTTTGGGGAATTCTGGGTTCAGTACACAGCCCAAGAAGGCTATGGCGAAATGATGGATATGAGTGGAGATACACTACCTGAGTTTTTAGAAAACCTCGATAATCTTCATGCTCGTGTGGGAGTTAGCTTTCCTAAACTCCAACCCCCATCATTTGAGTGTACTGATATGGAGGAAAATTCTCTGAGCTTACACTATCGTTCTGATAGAGAAGGGCTGACTCCAATGGTTATTGGTCTAATCAAAGGATTGGGAACAAGGTTTGATACAGAAGTTCATATTACCCAAACCCTAAATCGGGATGAAGGTGCTGAACATGATGAATTTTTAGTGATTTATAAACCAAATTGAGTGCAGTAGCATGGCTCCTCCTCAGCTTACGCTTTCACCAGAGTTATTGGCGAAAGCTTTTCCCTTCCACTTTGCATTTAGCCGTAATCGTGAAATTGTACAAACTGGTGATGTCTTGGAGCGTATTAGTCCTGAGCCATTAGTTGGTAAATTGATTGAGCAGCATTTCCAAATCAATCGTCCAAAAATTTTGGTCGATTTTGATGCTATTAGTAAACAGTCTCGTGCGCTGTTTATTGTAGAGTTTCTCTACAATGGAATGCAACTCAAGGGTCAAATGATGTATCAACCAGAGGAGGAGGTGATATTTTTTTTAGGTTCTCCTTGGATTACAAATACAACTAGCTTGACTCCTTTGGGTATAAAACTCAAAGACTTTGCGATTCACGACCCAATTGTTGATTTCCTGTTTTTACTGCAAGCTCAGAACACCGCTTTGGGTGATGCCAAAAAGTTAACAAACGAACTTAAACAGCAAAGGGCACAACTACGGAGTGCGCTGCAAATCAAGGAGAATCTAGCGGAAATTGCTGAAGCTCAGGCTAAAAAATTAGAAAAATCTCTTCGGGAGCTACAACAAACTCAAGCCCAATTAGTTCAGGCTGAAAAAATGTCCAGTTTGGGACAGTTGGTTGCAGGAGTTGCTCACGAAATTAACAACCCCGTTAACTTTATTTACGGTAATTTAAAATATACAAAAGATTATACACAGTGTTTGCTGAAACTTGTACACCTTTACCAGCAATTTTATGCCAATCCTGTGCTAGAAATCAAAGAATATATTGAGGAAATTGAGTTAGATTTTTTACTAGATGATTTGCCCAGAATTCTAGATTCGATGGAAGTAGGAGCTGAAAGGATCTCTGAAATTGTCTTGTCTCTGCGGAACTTTTCTCGTCTTGATGAAGCAGGAATGAAAAAGGTTGATATTCACCACGGACTAGATAGTACTTTGCTGATTTTACAGAATCGGTTTAAGAATAGCCTCGATCGTCCTGGAATCAAAGTAGTTAAAAATTATGGAAACTTGCCTTTGGTAGATTGCTACCCTGGCCAACTTAATCAAGTATTCATGAATATTATTAGTAATGCCATCGATGCACTTGACAGCTATAACGATAAACGCGCGATCGCAGAAATTCATGCCAGTCCTAATAAAATTACAATTACTACAGAAGTCATCGAAACGAAGTGTGTTATCCGAATTGCTGATAATGGTTCAGGAATAACAGAAGCAGTTAAGGAACGACTGTTTGATCCATTTTTTACAACTAAGCCTGTAGGTAAGGGTACAGGATTAGGTTTATCAATTAGCTATCAGATTGTAGTTGAAAAACATGGGGGAACACTAAGATGTGTATCAGAACCTGGACAAGAAACTGAGTTCTGGATTGAAATTCCTCTCTCTATGGACACACAAGCAGTAAATTGCGTCAAATCATTGAGTTTTGTTTTATGAATTATCAAAATTCAGTAATGCTTGCAGTGGAGAGAGAGACTCACGACTCTCTTATTTTAACTTTCTAAATTATTGTTTAAACTACTGAGTATATTGTATCAAATAGTGAAATTTGTTTCTCTGTAGTGATGTCTTTTCTACGAGATGCTACGCATAGCTTGCTTCCCCATAGGAGTACGGGGGCATATAGCGTTTCTCACTTGAGTGATACCAAGTCCGCTTAATCACTTACGATATGTCATTGCGAGTGAAACGGAGTGGAACGAAGCAATCGCTGCGGACTCTGCGATTACTTCACTTCGCTATCGCTGCGTTCGTAATGACAAGTATTTATCCAGACATGATATGAGTTACACCCGCAAGGGCACGGCACTCCCGTGCCCTTACAGCTTGCGATAGAATATTGTACCGCATGTAAATGGGAACCGCTATAGTCAACGCAATTTGTCAGAAATATTAATCGAGCCGTGTATTAAAGTTGACAACTCTAAGATTTATGGTTGTAAAGCCTACTTATAAGTTATAAGTTATGATTTATGAGTTTTATTTCTAACTCCTAATTCCTAACTTTTTACCTGTACCGATCGTGAATCTACGCCGCCTGATTCCAATTTTTGATAGTTCAGTCTCCAACTGGGCACTAGAAGCGCGGTTGTTGCGCTGGTTAACGTTGATTTGGCTGTTCGTCGGCTTGATCATGCTATTTTCAGCATCCTATCCTGTCGCTGATGCCCGTCAGAATGATGGATTGTACTATTTTAAGCGTCAACTACTTTGGGTTTTAGTTTCCTTGATCGGATTCAATATTATTGTTAATTTGCCATTGCAGAAAATTTTGGGAGTATCCCATTGGTTTTTGTTGCTGTTTTTGGCGTTAATTTTTGTCACACTGATCCCAGGATTGGGAAAAAAGGCTTTTGATGCAGCGCGTTGGATTTCGATCGGGCCGGTTCCGATTCAACCCTCAGAATTAATTAAACCCTTTTTGGTACTACAAAGTGCGCGGCTTTTTGGTCAATGGGAACGAATCAGTTGGCGGATTCGCTTGGCTTGGTTGGGTATTTTCGGTCTGGTACTTTTAGGAATTCTTGCCCAGCCTAACTTAAGTACAACAGCACTTTGTGGTATGACTATTTGGCTAATTGCTTTAGCAGCTGGCTTACCTTACAAGTACCTGGGAGGAACCGCAATTGGTGGAGTAATGTTGGCAATACTCAGTATTAGTATTAAAGAGTATCAACGTAAGCGGGTGATGTCATTCCTTAATCCTTGGGCGGATGCTACAGGAGATGGCTACCAGTTGGTGCAAAGTCTACTCGCTGTGGGTTCTGGTAGAACTTGGGGTTCTGGATATGGGCTTTCTCAACAAAAGCTGTTTTATTTACCCATTCAGGATACCGATTTTATTTTTGCGGTGTTCGCCGAGGAGTTTGGTTTTGTTGGCAGTATAGTGTTGTTGGCACTTTTAGCGACATTCGCCACTCTCGGATTAATTGTGGCGCTGAAGGCTAAAAACCCAGTGCATCAACTGGTAGCGATCGGCGTGACGATTTTGATGGTAGGACAATCATTGCTCCATATTGGTGTGGCTACAGGTTCTCTTCCCACTACTGGCTTACCTTTGCCCATGTTTAGTTATGGTGGTAATTCCATGATTGCTAGCTTAATAGCTGCTGGGTTGCTGATTCGAGTAGCACGCGAGAGTAATGAAGCTGAGGTCGTTCCGTTGCAAAAACCCCTGCTGGAAAATGGGCGCAAACGTCGGAGTTTTCATAAAACCAGGAATTGACCTACACTGTGGATGAATATTTAACACTTTTGAATACTTACTCGCCATACATCAAATTAGAGCCACACAACAAAGAGTCTTTACTTTTAGCGTTGAGGTATTGCATAGAAGATAAATTTGGAGGCACTCTTCAGACTGCATACATCTCTGCTTTTAACATCTCTCAAAAGGTATAGTTTATGAAATTTTGGTAAGTAAGATTGTGCTGGATAGATATCTTAACAATTAACTTAGCAATGGCGATCGCTTATTAAAAACCTTGCCTTAGAGGTAAGGGACTCTTAAATGGGCTATTGTTGGGTGGCAGAGGAGGTGGAATTGGGTTAATGCTAGGTATAGGAGTAGGCACTACTTTTTTGATAACTGTGATTGCAAACCCTCTTTGCTGGGGTTGTTGTTTGCCAGATATATCATTAACTTGCAGCGAAATTTGAGATGGGAAGGCTAGATTGACTGGAAGTTGCTTTGAGCCAGCTAGTGGAACGTCATCCCCGTATGGCTGAAGTTTAACCTGAATATTTTCCCCTTCTACTCTCCAACTCAGAGTAGCAGTTGTTCCTTCTTTCAGTTCTAGATTTTGTTGTTCACTACCGTTGATTGTGAAAGAAACAATCTTAAATGGTTTAGGCAATATTTCTATTTTAGATTCAGTCTTTTTAGCACTAACTTTATCACTTCCATTATTAGGAAAAGCTTTGATTTCAAAGCCAAACTTACCAGCTTTGTATGCTGTTAGAGGAACATTCGTACATCGTAGCTGTTGATTTTGTTGTGTACACAGCTTTTTAAGCTTAGGGTCTGCAAGATTGCCTTGATTAAATTTATAAGTAATTGGTTCGCTATATGATGTACCATCATCTGCACTACCAGCAAGTTGAACTTTTGCCAACAATAATGGATGGGCAATTGTCCAACTTAAAAGAATATTTTGACCTTTTATATACTGTAGTTTATCTGTTTGGAAACTAAGCACTTCAGCAATTTGTTTTTCAGCTATTTCTACTTGGGTTGTTTGGCTTACGACTTGAGTCTTTGGAGAAAGGATTTCTATGCCATTACGATAAAAAGCTTGTAATTCAAAAGTGTAATTTCCTTTGGTTTTAACTCCCGTTTTAACATTGCTACAAATTAGCTCTTGTTTTTCTTGTACCTGACAAGGAGGTATTTCATTAGTACTTGCTTTACCTAGTGTTTCAGGAATGCCATTCCTAAAATCATAAGTAATAGGCTGAATTGCTTGGGAACCTTTAACCATCAGAATCAACATTTGCAATTGTTGATAGTTGTGAATATCCCACTTTAAAGCTACCTCATCCTCCTCTTCAGTAATTCGAGGATTATTAGCACTGAAATTTTCTAATCTTAAAGGATCGGGGTTTAAAATTCGCCAGATGAGAAATCCTATCCCTCCCAATAATCCTAAAATTGCCAAAATTAACAGAAGAAATTGCCACCAAGGACGAGGTTTCCATACCAAACTTCCTTGGGGCAATGTGTTAGGTAGGGGTAAATTTGCTTGGTCTTTGATATCGAGTTGAAAGTTCACTACTAATCCTGCACCAAACCAAGGTCGTCGCCACCAAGGTCTGGGTTTGACCGTCAAATTGGCCACTGCACTTCTATTAGGTAATAATCTGACTTCAGTCGGATCGAATTTGTAAGTATATAGTTCTTCTTCGTCTCGACTTTTTAAGTCTAATATCAGTTCTCGGACAATATTACCCTGGTTTGTTAGTGATAATTCGTACTTGCCAAGACTCCGGCTAACTTGTCCCAAAATGGTATTAAGTTCTATATCTAGGCGATAATTTGTTGGAATCTGGATATATACCAAATCTAGTAATACTAAGTCGGGAGAGTTTTCTGAATACAAACGCATTGTCGGAGAATAGCTTCCCGCGAGGGTATCCCCAGGTGGGTGAAATTTCAACAATATTTGACCTTGAGTACCAGGATTGAGTTCTAGTGCAGTCACATCAGATACCAACCCTGTACCCTCAAATCCAGTTGTCGGATAATTGATTGTGAACCAGTCTTCGTCTAAATCTGGACAACTCAAGCGAAACCTGTCTACGAGATAAGAGCGATTATCAACTATTACCTCCACTTGTAGAAATTCACTAGGATTGAAAATTAGCGGCTTATTAGGGTTGGTGTTCGGTCTAAGGGAAAATGTCGGGTCGTTCACCCGAATTGAAGTCTGTTCTTTGAGCAGAACCTTGATTTGGTTGGGGAAGGTTATGGGTGTATCTTGGGGATAATGTTGAGGGGAATCAACGACTAATGTATAGTCATAGGTTCCGGGGAGAGCATTTGCGGCGATTTGAAACTCAAATTTTACTTCGTCACTATTCTGTTGGGGAGCTAATGCTAAACTTTCTCTAGGCGAACTAGACCAACCGGTTAAACTTTGAAATACTTCGTCAAAAACGAAATATAAGTCAATAACCGCACTTTGATCTCCTTGATTAATCACAACTATATAAAGTTCGATAGTATCTCCTGGCATCCCAAATTGAATTCCAGGTGGGTTGATAATAACTTGCAGTGGATTAAATTTAGCTTGCATGTCATTGACTCCCTTATTTGATGTGGTGTAGTTTGACCTGAAAATCTTCACTACCACTCACAATCATGGTTCCTTGATTAGTTTTCAAGTCGATATTATTAATTTTTTTAGAACTTTGGTAAATTGTTTTACCTTCTGCTGCCTTTATTTTGTCGAGTTTGTGTTCAGGGGTTAAGTACCAAATCACCACTCGTCCATCATCGCCACCACTTACTAAGAGACTACCATCCCCACTAAATGCCAGACTACGCACAGATGTTTTTGATGCTGCCCAACGATCTATTGGCGAACAATTGAGTTCATTGATTTTCTCCTGCGGATTGCGATTTTTGCGAGTTTGGCACTGATTCAAATTCCAAATCGTAATGAATCCCGCAGAATCAGAAGTTGCTAGGATTTTTTCTGCCGAGTTAGGAACAAAAGCCAATCCCCAAATATAGTCTTCACGCCCAATTAATGGGTCTAGTTTTTCTAGATTTTGCACTGATAAAGCTGGGAATTGTTTATCAGATGGGGTTGGATTCCATTGCCACAAGATGAAACGCTTAAAGTTTCCAGCAATTACTAGAGTTTTTGCATCTGGGCTGAGATTTAATGCCCGGACTTGGAAACCTGATAGTTTCAATGTACTTTGTACATCGATAACTTGCGGTTCTGGCAGAAAATCGCTGTTAGGTGCCGATCTTGACCATACTCTAACTTTACCACTGCCATAGCCACTGAATAAGTTAAGTGAGTTTGAGGTGAAAGCTAAGTCAAAAACGCGATCGCCTTTTGCTTTAGGATCTTTAAGGTCTTGAAGTTGACCGATCTTTGCACCTGATGGTACATCTCTGAGTTCAATTACACCATTATCTAAACCAACAGCAACACGATCGTTTTGTAAAGGCATGAAGCGTAAGACTTCTACAGCGTCATCGGTAATTGCCATCAAACCCTTGGGCTGTTGGCGTCGATCGCAAGCAATGGGTTGCCCAGAGTATGTTACTGTATCGTCGGGGTCTAAACTATCAGTACCAATTCTCCAAAGTCTTAATGTACAATCATCTGAGCCACTGACCACAGATAAACCAATGCCGCTAAAACGCACTGAGTTTACGGAACGTGTATGCATTACATCTCTTGGTTGCAGTAATAATGCTAGGAGTGCGGCTAATAGTGCGATCGCAGCTAGTTGCAGCCATAGAGGTATAATCGGCTGAGTCTCTACTTCTAATGTCTGCGTAGCTGGATCTGTACTCCCTAAACGTTGGTCGGATAATTCAGATTTGGCTTCTAATAAGAGAGTTTTGCCAATTCCTACCCAAGGGCGTTTCGTTTTCACATTGAGAATAACTTTACTTGTTTCTCCTAAATGGAGGTTGGCAACTTCGGGAAGCTTTTTGAAAGTACATTTTCGCCAGTCTCTACCCTGTACCTGCACATTAATTTGCTGGTTGAGGTTGCTAGCGTTTTTAAATAGTAATTCAAAAGAAGCTGTATGAGATTTCCAGTTAGGCAACCATGCCGATTTACTAGGAATTTTCAGGTTTTTTTGGGTGGTGGTAAAATCTATAAAACCCACAGGTAAAACTTCAATTTTGCCTTCAGCATTGGTTGGATAACCATTATTGCTAACAGCTTCAATAGTAAAAGGGTAATTTTGACTGGGCGCTTGGACTACAGAAGGAGGTTGACATTGAAATGTGGCTTCTGCCGATCCACCTGGTTCTAAAGATAATCGGCGTTCTGCACTACCTGTCAGCCAAGATGGATCGACACCTGTAAAACGTAGCACCACATTAGTTGGTTGTTGCCCCAAATTCCGCACCCGTACTGGTATATCTACAGAATTGCGGGGATAAACTTGGAACTCTCGCACAGGTAATTCTACACTTAAATGTGTTGGTCTGTTGTCTCGCTCGATTTTCAGGCGCAGCACAAGTCTGCACTGTTGTGCTAATTGCGGTGAAAAAATATTCACCATCAGGTTAACAGTACCGACAAATCCCGGAATCGGTGTATTGAATATGAAGACTTGGAATATGGTACTACTCCCTGGTGGTTTAGCTGCTGCCACCTCTGGTTCGAGTCGATACCAGCGATATCCTGTATTCCGCGTTTCTCCGGCGGCGGTAATTTCTATCTGAAAATTGACAAAGCGATCGCTATCATTATTGACAGTTACCTCAAATGATACAGGAGTATCACCTGGACGAAAGGTTAAGTTCTGAGTAGAAAGACTGGCATTAATAACGCTTTTTTCCATACTATTACTTATAATATTTTTTTATACTCTGGATGATTAGCACTATTAAAAAATTAATGTCTGCGAAAACGTGACTATTTGCTAATGGTAATAATATCAGTATTTTTACTAGTATTACTGCTATAGGAATCCGGTTTGATTTCTGAAAAGATACGTAGGGTGCGTTACGAACTCCGTTCTAACCACCCTACAATAGCTAATTTTGTTCAAAAATCAAATAGTAATCCTATATGTCAGCCTAAATAACAGGCTTATTTAAAAATGGGAAGAAACTTCACAATTCATTAATGCAGAGTTAGATGAAAAGGGCAATTTAATAAATATTGGGTAAGACGTGGGTAAAGTAGCGATCGCCCCAATGTGCGATGAAGACTATAAATTTTGGTTAAATTAGTATTTTGATGAACTGGATCTATTGGTTAATTTTGGATTTTAGATGTCTCTAAAATCCAAAATCTATAACTCTTAAAGTTGCCGCACTAATGGCTGACCATCTTTAACTTCACCTACTAAAACTAAATCGACACAGTTAACAAAGATACCATTTTCCAGAACACCGGGAATGTTATTCAATATCTTTTCTAGGCTAACTGGATCTTCAATAGAGTCAAATCTGACATCTAAGACAAAGTTTCCTTGGTCAGTGATAACTGGGCCAGCTTTTTTGATACCCATGCGGAGTTCTGGTTTACCACCGAGTTTTTTGATGGCATTGGTAACAGGGGTAATTGCCATTGGAATCACTTCCACGGGCACAGCGAAACTAGAACCTAAGCGGTCTACCAACTTACCACTATCGACGACGACGATAAACTGCTCTGCTAGGTAGTCTACGACTTTTTCGCGGGTATGTGCTGCACCACCGCCTTTAATCAAATTCTTCTGCGGATCGACTTCATCTGCCCCATCAATGGCAATATCGATGTGGTCAATGGCATCCAAAGTGGCGAGAGGGATACCATACTGTTTCGCCAGCACTTCTGACTGAAACGAGGTAGGGATGCCAATGATATCTTTGAGTTCGCCAGACTTAAGGCGATCGCCTAAATACTGAATCGTATATGCTGTAGTTGACCCCGTACCCAACCCCACAATGGAACCCGACTTGACTAGGGCGGCGGCGGCTTTGCCAACTTCTTGCTTCATCAACTTTACGGGATCTGTTGCTGTCATTCCCAAAACTCCTGAAAAACTGACTATAGTCCATATTAGTGGGCAGATAACGTCAAAAGATGAAAGGTAAAAAACAAGTTTTTGCTGATTTCTACTTCCTTTATTAGGAACTTACAAAAAATAAAACATCCTAGTGTTCGGAACAAAGGAAAAGCTACACCCTACGTAGCCACGCAACAAAGTCCCGCCTAAATTCGTCACTAGCTAAGTTACAGGTTATTAGGAACACCAAATTTTGCGTTAATCTCAGTAACGTAGTTTTTGAAATTCACGTTAGCGGCTAAAAGTGGTTATGGTAATGCGTCAGCTTTCAATTACTCTATCTTTAGTGGCACTACTACAAAATTTACCAGCAATTGCTCAAGTGCCAGAAACTACTTCTGCAATCCCATCTGATTCCATTCAACAGGTAATTGCTGCTAAATGGATGACAAACTTTTCTGATGGCAAGTTTTATCCAGAAAGGTTACTGAGTCGGGCCGAATTAGCGTCAATTATGGTAAAAGCATTTCGGCTAGATAAAAGAGAAGCTGTTAGCAAAGAAAATTTAGTTATTCCAGATGTTCCACGTTCTTATTGGGCATTTAATGATATACAGACAGTCTTAAAAACTGACATCATGAAAGGCTATCGGGGCAATGAATTTTTCCCTAATCAAAAAGTGACAAGAGCAGAAGCTCTGGCTATTTTCGCCCAGGCTTATGGTGTATTTCAGTTTCCTGATGAGGCTGTTAATGAGATTCTGGCTTCCCATCCAGATGAAAAGTCTATCCCAACTTGGGCTAGAAAAGCGATCGCTACAGTAGCTAGTGAGGGATTTCTCAACACAGATACCCAAGGTAATATTTTCCCATTGAAACCCGTTACCCGTGGAGATATGGCTTATGTATTGAGTAAATATTTACAACGACAACAGCAACAACCTGAAACACCAGAAGTTCCGATGATTCCAAATAGCCCACAATCACCCTAGCTAAATTTTATTTAGTCAAGCAACCTACTTACAATCAGTTTTGACCTGGACTTCTATACTTGTCTCGAAGTTGGCGAAGATATAAGGAATTAGACTGTGTTGGTTGCTGCTGCACATAATTCCCATAATTAGGCTGTGTTGGTTGCTGCAAGCCAGAATTCCCATAATTAGACTGTGGTAATTGTGTCGGCTGCTGCAAACCATAATTACCATTTATGGGGGTGACAATGCCTTGATTTGGCATCTGGCTAGAGTAAGGTGAAATATTACTTGGTGCGCCAGAGGTAACTGGGGGCGTTACTGGTGATACATTAGGCACTACCTGACCGTTATTTAAATTATTGTAGGGATTTTGCGGTAAGTTCGTACCCGTTGATGTATAACCTGTACCAGTAGTTAACCCAGTATTAGGCAATACCTGACCGTTATTTAAATTATTGTAGGGATTTTGCTGCAAGTTCGTACCAGTTGACGTGTAGCCCGCCCCCGGAGTTAATCCATTACTTGGTAGAGAATTCTGACTGGGTAAGGTGTTAATAGGTGGCATTAACGTTGTTCCTGCGTCAGAGACTTGACCCACAGTATTTGGCACTGTTGCAGTACCATTGAAGCTAGACAGCTTCTGATTTGTCGATTGGTTGAGTGCTGCTTGCAGAGGGTTGATGGAGACAGAATTTTGAGTCTTGTTGGTTTGATTTGTGAATCCAATTCCCAGACTAGAGGATGTTTGTTCGTCTCCTGTTGATTCAGAGGGTGTAGTTAAGGTATTAAGACCTAGAAACTGGTTATTACTATCAACTGTCCCCGTCCGCAACGAATTTTCTGCTTGGACAACAAAGGGATTTTTCAAAATTGGGGGAGTATCACCATTAACGCCTGAAGCCGGATTTAGCTTGGTATCGCGATCAGACTTTTGTTTGTTAATTACATCTTCTAATAAGCCCTTGCTATTTTTTTCCTGAGTCTTTTCCTTGGGAGTATTTGGCGTTACTGAGAGACTTGCTTGCTCAAAGTCATTAAACAAAACCGGTAGGTTATCAATATCGGCTGCGATCGCTCTGTTTTCTGATGACAGGGAAGAGTCAGCAGGCGTTTGTGAAGAGACTTGGCTTTTTTGCTTATAAACAAAAATATCTGGGTTTGACCAGTATTCCCAGGTTACTAGCCCTACTACAGATAAAAAAATTGCAGTTCCCCAAAAACCAGGTCGCCCTAGATTCCATAACCTGGCTTTGAGATAGCGTAAGTATGCGGGAGGATAATAAGGATGTGGCATGGGATTGGTAATTGAAATTTACTCGAAATCAGGAAGAATTGACGGGATGTGAAGGTGTTGCGGTTTAATGCTTTTGCTTTCCTCAATAGGAAATATCTCAACTAAAGTTGGATAGTGATTTCATCCTAACTTCTCCATCAGTTATTAGTCATTACCAATAGACATGTAGTAGTCAAAAATTTACTTTTTAGTGGCTGGAGCCTTTGGGAAGATTTTTGAGAAAGTTATGGCAATTTATGGTTAGTTTTTCGGTATCGGTCACATTGGATATCATCAGGAGTTGACAGTTGCTCTAAGTTTATTGTTGTAGCTGGACAAAAGTTCAACTTTTTTACTTTCTAGTTAGCAAACTGTGCGCTGCAATGCTTCGATACATACGCCTCTGAGGGCGCTGTGCCGCACTGTACTATTTACCAGGAGACTACACCAATGATGAGAGCTGAAGATATCATGACCAAAAACGTAGTTACCATTCGCGGTTCGGCGACTGTTGCTGAAGCAGTGGCGCTGATGAAGGAAAAAAAATTGCGGGCGCTGGTTGTGAATCGTCGCCATGACAATGATGCTTATGGTATCGTCACAGAAACGGATATTGTCTATAAGGTAACTGCCTACGGTAAAGATCCAAAGCAAGTTTGGGTTTACGAGATTATGAGCAAGCCCTGCATTGTAGTCAATCCTGATTTGGGTGTGGAATATGTAGCTCGGTTATTTGCTAACACTGGTATTCATCGGGCACCTGTGATTCAAGGCAAGCTGTTGGGTATCATCTCGATTACCGACATTTTAACCAAAAGCGACTTTGTAGAAGCCCCAAAAGCGCTACTGCTGGAGGAGAGAATTCAAAAAGCAATTGAACAGTCTCGCGCTATTTGCACTGAACAAGGTGCTTATTCTAAAGCCTGTGCAGCCGCTTGGGATGAGGTAGAAGAACTTCAAGCAGAAGCCGCTCATCAGAAAGCTGAGGGTATGGTATCAGCCAAAGTCTCTTTTGAAGAATACTGCAAGGAAAATCCAGATGCACCGGAATGTCGAAATTATCATCCGTAATTGAAATGTGAGGATGAGGGGAAGATGGGGGAGCAAGGGAACAATTATTATTCTTCATCCCCCTCAATTTACCGTTTGGCAACTCGCATCAACAAAAATAGACCGATTCCCAAGAAAAGAAAGTTGGGCAACCAAGCGCCCATAAAGGGAGAGAGGGCACCTGCTTGCGCGATCGCACCACTAATAAAGAAAATTAAATAGTATGAAAAAATAACTACAACGCTAATCCCAAAGCTGGTACCTCTTCCAGTTCGCTGGGGTATACTTCCCATTGCTGCACCTACTAAGCCAAAAACTACGCATACAAAGGGTAAGGAAATTTTTTGTTGAATCCGCACTTCGAGTTTACGAATTTTTTGGCGATCGCCACCGAGAAGTTCTACTTGTAGTTGATCTAGTGCTTCGGCAATATTCATCTCACCATAGTCACGGCTTTTTTCTGCCAGACTTAATGGCGTGCGTGGTAGTTGCAGTTGTTGGTGTTCAAATCTGACGATGTTGCGGTAGGAGCGATCGGCTGCAACAAAATAAATAGTACCGTTGTAAAAATCCCAGACATTTTGAGAAGGATTCCACTGGGCAGATTCTGATACTACAATTTGATTCAGATTTTTTGTTGAGCGGTCTATAATTGTCAAACCTTTCATCCGCTTACCATCAAATTGGTCGGCGTAAAACAAGCGTGTCAATATTCTATTTCTAGAGCCATCAGGCTGTGTAACATCTTGGTATTCAGGATAGAAAATATTTTGCTGATTAAAAGTGGGCTTGTCTGATTTAAGGGCTTTATCCAGAGTCATTGCTGCTTGGTAATTTGCTGCCGGCGCAATTTGTTCGTTGAATACAAATGTCATTCCTGTGACTACAAGACTCAACATCACAGCAGTTAGCACTATGCGATAGACACTGACCCCACAACCACGCAGGGCAATTAGTTCGCTCTCACTAGAAAGACGACTGTAGGTCATCAAAGTAGCCAGCAGCGTAGACATGGGGAAGGCTAAAACGATAAAGTTGGGAAACTTTAACAAAAAAACCTGAATGGCAATGTCTATGGGTAGCCCAGATTCTACAATTTTTCTGATCAGATCGAATACAGCATCAATTGTGACACCAAGTGATGAAAAAGCTCCGACACCAAAGAAAAACGGCGCTAACAATTCGCTAGCAAGGTAACGATCCATGATCGTAAAAGGTAGCAGCGAACGGAGCTTGTAGAAAGACGGGAAGTTCTTTGATATCATAAGCAATTTGAACAGTTAAATATTGGCAACCCTGGTGAAGGCAGGAACTTGAGGCAGGAGCCAGAATAAAATAGTCTTCGTATTTGGTATTGAAGCCTAAGTTCTGTATCTCACTTCGTTGCAAACTCCTATATTTAGTATCAGTATCAAGACTGAATTCTCAATGACTGAGAAAGCAGAATCAGAGAAAATAATAAATTTATAATTAAAATTAAATATAAAAATAGCCTTTGAAATTATTAACTAAATAATTGTAAATTTAAACTTGAAAATTATCCCCTAAATAATATTGCCGCACGAGGGAATTGCTGTAGAGTTCGTCAGCAGCACCAAAAGCGAGAATTTGTCCCTCACGCATGATGTAGGCGCGATCGGTAATGGCCAGGGTTTCGCGGACATTATGATCTGTAATTAAGATTCCCATGCCGCGATCGCGCAGTTGTGCGACAATTTGCTGAATTTCTGAGACTGCGATCGGATCGACTCCCGCAAATGGTTCATCCAAAAGTAAAAATTTTGGCCCTTCTCGGCCAGCAGCTAAAGACCTTGCTAATTCAGTCCGCCGTCGTTCACCACCAGAAAGTTGAATTCCTTTGCTATTGGCTAATTTTTCCAAGCGAAACTCCCGCAGTAAAGTTGTGAGTCGTCTTGACCACTCCCATCGTGGCACATTCGTTTGCTCTAGCACCAACAGAATATTATCCTGTACCGAGAGTTGGCGGAAAACACTTGGTTCTTGTGCTAGATAGCCAATACCCAGTCGCGCCCTTTGGTGCATTGGCATTCCCGTAACATCCAGATTACCCAGCCAAACTTTTCCTTGATTGGGCTTTTCTAAACCTGTGGCAATGTAAAAGGTCGTCGTTTTACCAGCCCCATTGGGGCCTAGTAAACCAACGACTTCGCCCTGAGCAACAGAAAGATTGACACGATTGACAATTACTCGCTTGCCGTAAGATTTGTGAATATTCTCTAAAACAATTTTCACGCTGGAAGCACCCTTTCTTGGTGATAAATGCTAATTAGAAGGCTTCAAAGAGGGTGTTTTTGGGGCAGGTGTCGCGGTTTGTCCACCATTATCTGATTCCTCGATCATGTAGATAGACTCTACCTGACGGTTAGATTGGGGTAAGGCAACAAATCGCCCTTCATCAATTAAATACGTTACCTTCTCTGCCCGAATACTGTTACCGCCCTGTTGCAAAATATAGACGTTGCCACTGAAATCAATTCGGCGTTCTTTACTAAAGTACTGTGCTTGGGCAGATGTTGCCTGAAGTTGACGAGCAGGATACAACATCTGCACGTTGCCGCGAGCGGTGATTACTTGATTTTTCGCGTCATATTCTTGCACATCAGCGCGGATGGTGAGGGGGCGATTGTCTTTAGATGTTTGTGCAGTAGCGGTTTGCACTTGGGTAGGGAAGGCAAAAGCGCCCCAGAGTGCAGCTGGGAGCATTAAAGCTAATCCCAAGCGACGTATCTGGGATATGGGCAATTCATAGCAGGGCATCATAGCAATTGGGGATTTAGGATTTCAGCTTGCATTCTAATTATCTCAAGTACTTTATCCAGATATGAAATATCCAATCTGGAGTGATTTCCGATAACTACTGGCTGAAATAGTGACGCTACCCCCAACCTCAAGGTTTCAGGTAATTGGCATCTGAGTAAAAATGACGTAGGCACAATACCCTGCGGGAAGCCGCTTTGCGTCTACATGAATTTTGCCTACCAAGGATTTCGGGCAACGCATAACTAATTTGACCGGGTGTCTAATCAGTAGTCAGCACAATTTTAGGTAAAGATAAGACCTGATTTTTACCTAGATCGCCTGATGTAATCTTATCTGGCCCGATTTGTTGTAATGTCGCCAGCAATGCTGCACTCTGACTCAATAGCTCATCTACATCAACACCGCCGTAACTAGATGGGTAACGGCGCAGGCGATTGCCGCCTTCTCCAAGTAGAATTACTGCACCTCGCCAGTTGCGATTCTCTAAATGATACAGCGCTACAGAAATTTGGAGAATGCCTTGATAAAAGGTTTTTTCTGGTTCGCTGGCTTCAATCCATAAAGCCTCTAAAGTGTCATGACAGGCGTAGAACTGACCAGAATTGAACTGTTCTACGCCTTGCCAAAACTCTTGGGGGATGGTTTCGCTCATCCCATGCTGTCTCGGACTTCTTTAATTGTTTCGAGAGAGATATCTTGTTTTTCGCCAGCAAACTCGTTGTCAGGGGTGAGGAACAACATGCAATGGCACTCTTTGCGTTCTCTCATTGGCACACAGGGACAGTTCCAATATGTGGCATGGACTTCAGCCTCTTTATCTTCATAATGGCGACAGGGACATAAAGGCGCACCTAGTTCGTCTTTATGTTTGGCTAGCCCTTCAATCACAACTGCGGTAACAGAAGGTTCAGAACAGAAGTATGTTCCAGTCCGCTTGGCGTATTGTTCGGAAAAATGCCGCATTGCCTCTAGGCTTCTATCGCTGGATTTTGTGTTATGTTCTGATGTGATCATGTCGCTCATAATTTTAAATATTTCTTTGCATTGTACCTCAGCCTCATGTAGGGATTACTGGGTGGATTTCCCCAACCTTGCCTGCCCAAATTGTTTTAGTTTCGCTCAAAGGCTGATATGTCCGGCGTACTGGGATCAAACAAAATTTCAGAAATCACAGAAGTTTTATTTGAATGGGGACTGGGGAATGGGGAAGAAGCAAGGGAGCAGAGACCAAGGGAGAGTAGTTTTCTCTTCAGCAAGAGCAGCACCCCGCCCCTCTGCCTCTTTTCAATTCCCAATTCCCAATAATTCCTGCAATTTATAATAAATGTAATGTTTTTTGTAGCTGGGGTTGTAGAGCGCGATCGCTCTGCACAAAAATACCAGGACGATCCCGATTGATTATCTCTTGTTCTGGTGGTGAAGAAATATTTTGCCACAAAACCCAGCGACTACCTTGAGGAAGAGTAGCAAGGCTCAGGAGGTTTTGAGTCAGCCAAATCAAGGGATAACTTTTAGGAACTACTGAACTGGCATCTTCTAGGGTTGTGGTTGCAGCTAAAGTTTCTAAAACAAAGCGATCGCCTTTGATTAAATCTGTCGATGCTGTCCACAGTTGTACCTGTAATTGCTGTTGCTGTGCGTAAAAGTACAGCGAAGCTGCGGCAATTACTGCTTGTTCAAAGTTTTCTTCTTCCCAATTGCTAGCGTTGTCCAGGGCAATAACTATTTCTTGTCCACCTGTTACCATTTCTAACTCCCGCACCCTTAATTCACCATAGCGGGCGCTAGTTCGCCAATGAATTAGACGGGTGGGATCTCCAAGGCGATAAGGACGGAGCGATCGCACCAATCCCGTTGTCGCTGTCTGTAATGGTCTACCACGAGGATCGCCTCTTTTGCTCTCTTCTTGCCCCATTTCGTCTACTAAGGGGCAGGTAGCTAAGGGTAAGATTGTAGGATAGACGATCGCTGTGGCTGCACAATCACGCTGACGGCGACACCAAAATAATCCCAAAGGCGCACCAGAACCTAGTTCGACTGTGTGCCAACGATAAATGCCCCGGCGCTGGGTAGGGTGGTAATATACCCAACGGTAAGTACCTTGGCTAGGAATTGTTTCGATTGCTTTTTGTACTGGTTTGCCTAAGACGAAGGGCAAAATATCCTCGACTTGCAACAAACTTACAGGCTGCTGTGTCTGATTGCGGATTTCTAATTCCACAATTAGCTCGTCACCTGCTGACACAGGTTGTATGGGACGGCGAGTGATGGATAGACCTGTGAGCGATCGCGGCGGTAAGATGGCTGCTACACCCAAAAGGGCAAAACTAATGCCGCTAATAGCATACAGCCAACCAGCCATCGTATTAATACCTGCGCCAAAAAAACAAATAGCGGTCGCTGCTAGTACCCAACCCCCATAAGTAGGGGCACAAGCGCGGGTTTCTAACCAATTGGTGATGGGTTTGATGATTTTCATGTTTCTTTTTTAACCCAACACTACCCAAAATTCACAGTGTCTCAGGGGTTGTGCCTGATGTTCTTATCGAAACCGCTCTATATTTGGTTTATAACTGCTTGCCATTTAAGCAAATTCATCTTCAGGACGTAATTCATTTTCCATTTCGTTTTCAACTTCCTTGTTCATAAAAACTCTTGTCCTGGTGGGTAGCATTTCCGGCCTTGATAATTCGTATCTTTTCCCCTCTATAAATGGGTGGTTTACATCTATAAATTTGTAATCGTATATCATTAAATTATGGAATGTAGGTAGATAGGTAAAAATATGACAATTACTACCGACTTAAAACAACTCTATGAAACTGATGAAAATTTATGGTTAGAAGAAACCATTGAATTATTAAAACAACGACAGTTTAACCAACTGGATTTAGAAAACTTAATTGAGGAATTAATCAGTTTGGGGAAAAGAGATTTAGCTAAAGCAAAAAGTCTTTTAAGGCAAATTATTATTCATATATTATTACTCCAATATTGGCAGGTGGAATATGAAATAAACTATCGTCATTGGATTGGAGAAATTAAAACCTTTAGATATGACTTAAATAATCATTTAACGACGAATTTAATAAACAAGTTACAGGATGATTTAGAGAATATTTATCAAAGTGCAGTTGATTTTGTGAAAATTAAAACCGATTTAACGATTTTTATCGACAAGTGTCCTTACACTCTTGTTCAATTATTAAATGAAAATTATTTACCTTAAATATATAAATTTTATCTGAGTTTTGTGAAATTAAAGCAGCATCGAAAACCGATGTCTACGATGGTCACTGAGCTTTGTCGTTGGCGCATCCTCTCATAGAGAAGTGCGGGCTACGCCTACGCAATATCACAAATATTCATGAGAATTGCCTTTTTCAGTCCTCAGAGATTAGTTAGTTAGATTCTTCAAAAAGAGACGGAAAGTTACGACGACCACTTACAACCCGTAGAATTTCGATACCATCATCTAGCACTTTGTAGAAAACGATATAGCCTTGCAAGGATACACCTCGGAGGTCTGGACGAATTTTTGCGTAACTTTTACCACTGTTTGGAAAGGCAACAATTTGTTGACACTTGCGGTTAAATTCGCTAAAAAATCGCTCTCCCGCATCAAGGCTAGTTTCGGCAAAGTAGTCGGCAATTTCATTGATATCTCGGCTGGCAAGAATGTTGATGATGTAGCGACTCATGCTTGCGCCTGATGTCGTTGTTGAAACCGCTTTAGAATTTGGTTTACGAATGTCTCCCCATCAATAGATGGCGTTTGGTCTGAAGCTAAAATCGCCGCATCAATTTTTTCTCGCACATCTTCGACCCATTCAGCATCAGCGCGATCGTATTCATCCAGTAATCTTAAAGCAATTTCAAGGGCTTCTTCTGCGGAGCGATATTTCCCAGCCTGGAGCTTGGTTTGAATAAATCGTTCTTGGTCGGGTGTGAGGCTGATGCTCATAGAAAACCTCTATTTAGATTATTCACCATTTTAAGTGAAAAAACTCACCAGAATACCGACGGCGAGGAGCTATGTCTAAGACGGGCTGTTCGGTGACGCACTATGTATTATTATGATGGAATTAATGAGCGATGTCTACGACGGGCTATTCGGCGTCGCACTGTAAATCTATGCTGTGCTTTAGCGATCGCTTTTTGTAAGAATACCTGCTGGCTAGCGATCTGTCTTTACCAATAACTTGAGGATCTAACGTTACACGGCGTTGATTATGCTGATTCTAGATGAGTGACCAGAATTTGTTCGGTTCTTTCAGGGGGTTTCGCTCCAGTTGCAACAGCATGAACCGCATGAAAAATATAGGCAGAATAGTACCGATGAGGAATTGTTCATAGCGTTGTGTTAGGCTGCTGGCGCTGGGCAACCTGGATTAACAACCTTAATGCCTCATTCACTGCTTCATCGTTGGGAAAAGCTTGGGCAACATCGGGAGCTAAAAGTACTAGGTTCGTTTTTGTACGATACCGTTCAACATATTTACCTCTAACCCCGCTTGCCATTTGAGCGAAGTCGTACTCAGGACGTAATTCATCTTCCATTTCGTTTTCAACTTCCTTGTTCATAAAACCTCTTCTCTTGGCGAGTAGCATTTCGGGCGCTGATAATTAGTATCTTTTTCCCTCTATCAGTATGTGCAACAACTAAAAGTTGTTCAAACCTAGATAAGCCAATAATAACGTAGCTACTTTCTCTATGAGACTGAAATGATTTCAAAGCTGTCTTGATGACCAATTCGATAAAACAAGAAATCAGAATCGAGGGTAAGAATTTGACGATACCCTGTCTTTTCAGCCGTCAAAACCAATGTAGCATCTGCTAAATCCATTGGGCGATCGCGGTATTGTTCCATCAGCGCCAACAAACGGCTGTAATCACTCTCCTGAATCTCGTAAACGGTCAGCAGTTTATCTAAAAGAACCTGCCCCAACTGTTTTTGCATTTGCCAGGCGCCACGATGCAGGGCAAGATACATGGCTTCTGTCAGACATGACCAGGTTGTGACAAGAGGCTTTGCCAAACCCATAACCGCAGTTCGGTAAGGCTTGTGCTGGGGTTGGGTCCGATCAACTAAACACAATAAGACTCCTGCATCGCACAGGATCATAGCTCTAGCCCTTGTTGCCGATATTTGTTGAGTAGGAGTTGCTGATAGTTGCTGACTGGTTCATGTGGAGATACCTCTAGGGAATCGACAGCCTCAAACCATTGTGACCATTTTTCCACAAGCGTTTCATCAGGCTGACTGTCAGCATTTTTAACTTGATGTTTCTGGATCACAAAATCAATGAAATCGGTCACTTCTTGGAGGAGTGGTTCGGAAAGTTGCTGCAATTTTGCAATGGTAGTTTCAGGAATAGTCATGATAATTGCCTTTTTCAATCTTCTTCATTTTTACTCAAAAATTTGACTAAATGTATGGCAAGGGCGTAAGCGTAGGCCATCGTAGACATCGCTTTCTATTTAGAAAAATGACGAAGCTAGGCGGTACTAGATACTCTGACATTCTCAAACAAGATACTGCCCCAGTTGCTCATGAGTGGGAACATCAGCAGGTTGAAAGGTTTTTAGGTCTATTTTTGATGGTTGGGCTAATGCTGCTAAACGGTTACATTGAATGGCAATACAACGATCAAAGATATTTCTCACAAATCTACCATTTCCAAGTTCTCCTATTTGATGTTCAAATTGATTCACTAAGAGACACACTGCTTCCAGAGTCTTCTCTGAGAACAGATAGCCATGCTGTTCACACCTGACTTTAAAAATCTCGGTTAACTCGGATGGACAATAGTCTTCAAAGTGAATCGACCTTGCAAATCTTGACTTTAGACCAGGATTAGATTCAATGAATCGAGACATCTCCCCTTTATATCCTGCAACAATAACTACCAGATCCTCTCTGTGATCTTCCATCATTTTTAAAAGAGTATTGATTGCTTCTTGTCCGTACATATCGCCGCGTCCGTCTGGAACAAGAGAGTAAGCTTCATCAATAAAAAGTACACCACCAAGAGCAGATTCAACTACTTTTGCTGTTTTGGGTGCTGTTTGTCCCAAGTATTCTGCAACTAAATTAGTTCGGTCTACTTCAAGAAAATGGCCTTTTGATAAAACACCAAGATTTTTGTATATAGCGGTTATCGATTGGATGAGAACACCAAAGTCCTTGCTGTCAAATCATTTCAGCAAAGTTTTTGTATCTCACTGAACTGCACACCGCTATATCTCGCCTAAAATCCTAGCTACTGTGGTTTTGCCTGTTCCTGGATTTCCCGTGAATACGAGGTGTCTAGTGATTGAAGGAGCTTTTATACCCGCTTGAGCTTGCATCTGGGCTACTTTTGCAATATTTACCAACTCTTGAACGGTAGATTTTACAGCACTTAATCCAGTTAATGAATTAAGTTGATCTAAACATAGCTGAAGCTCATTAGTGACCACTTCAGGTTGATTAGCATTAATGTCAGGTTGCTGAGGTTGTTTGTGAATCTCTTTACAGACTTCTGCTGCCCATTCGTTGCCTATTTGTTTAATGTGAGTACCCAATAAGTTACGAGCTGTTTTTATTGCATTTTCTTTAGAAGGAGCTTCAGTAAAAAACAAGCAATCAATCTCTAACTGCTTTTCAGGCTTTTCTAAAAAATTATAAGCATCATCAATGGTACTCCAAGCAGCCCATAACCAAGAATTGCCTGAAGCACAGATACTAAAGACTGTAGAATTCCACGACATATATAACACCAGACGGTGAACACAATGAATTACACAGTGTTATATTACCCACTCAGGTATCAAGATATTCATTTCCCTATTACCACAAAATAAAAAGCCCGCAGATGCGGGCTTTCTAAATGAATCAAGTAACTAAACTTACCGTTTCGCCAACTTCTTCGACATCTTTCGCAGACGAATTGATTGGGGTGTAACTTCCACCAATTCATCGGCGGCGATGTATTCCAAAGCACGCTCTAGGCTCATGTCTATCGGTGCTTGCAGTTGCACTAATTCATCGCCACCAGCTGCGCGGTGATTGGTTAACTGCTTAGTCTTACAGATATTCAATTCCAAATCTTGGGAACGAGTGTGTTCTCCCACAATCATACCTCTGTAAACCTTTGTGCCGGGAGTAATAAAGAACGCTCCTCTATCTTCGGCATTTCTCATGGCGTAGAAGGTAGAAACGCCTTCTTCAAAGGAGATTAAAACGCCTTTGTTACGGGCTTCAATGTCGCCACTCAGTTGACGATAGTCTAAGAAGCTGTGGTTCATGATGCCTTCACCACGAGTCATCCGCATGAATTCACCCCGGAAACCAATCAATCCACGGGCGGGAATGACAAACTCTAACTGGGTGCGATCGCCACTACCTGGTTGCATATCTTGCATTTCGCCTTTCCGTTGTCCCAGGCGTTCAATACAGCTACCCACAGCATCAGCAGGAATATCTAACACCAAAAGTTCGTAAGGTTCGCAAGGTTGACCGTTGACTTCGCGGTAAATTACCTGTGGCTGAGATACCTGAAACTCGAAGCCTTCCCGACGCATGGTTTCAATTAAGATACCTAAGTGGAGTTCCCCACGACCCGAAACGAGGAATTTATCGGGAGAATCGGTTTCTTCGACCCGCAAAGCGACGTTGGTTTCGAGTTCGCGGAATAGGCGATCGCGTATTTGACGGGAAGTCACCAACTTACCTTCTTGACCAGCAAAGGGCGAATCGTTCACCCAGAAGGCCATTTGCAAGGTTGGTTCATCCACTTTTATTAGTGGTAAAGCTTGCGGTTCGTTGGGATCGGTAATGGTTTCCCCAATATAAGCATCAGCGAAACCAGCCACCGCCACAATATAACCTGCGGTTGCTTCTTCCATGTCTATGCGCTTTAGTCCTTCAAAGCCCATCAACTTGGTAATTTTACCCTTGACAATGGTGCCATCTTCTGTAATTAAAGCTGCTTGTTGTCCTGAGCGGATCGTACCGTTGTGAATTCTGCCAATGACAATCCGTCCCAGATATTCAGAATAATCTAGGGTTGTGACTTGTAATTGCAGAGGCTTAGTGCTGTCGCCCACTGGTGATGGAACGTGTTTCAGAATCGCGTTAAACAGGGGTTGCATATCTACCGATTCTGCTTCCAAGCTGTCTTTGGCGAAACCTGCCATACCGGAGGCAAACAGATAGGTAAAATCACACTGGTCTTCATCTGCCCCTAATTCCAAGAACAGATCCAAAACTTTATCAACAGCAACGTGGGGGTCAGTTTGTCCACGATCGATTTTGTTGATGACAACGATGGGGCGTAGCCCTTTTTCTAAAGCTTTTTTCAGGACAAAGCGCGTTTGGGGCATGGGGCCTTCGTTGGCATCGACAATCAGAAGACAGCCGTCAACCATGCCGAGTACGCGTTCAACTTCGCCACCAAAGTCGGCGTGTCCAGGAGTATCAACAATATTAATTAGTGTTTCTTTGTAGCGAACCGCCGTATTTTTAGACAGGATAGTAATACCCCGTTCCCGTTCTAGGGCGTTGGAGTCCATAACGCAATCCGGAACGTCTTCGCCTTCGCGGAAAATGCCGGATTGTTTGAGGAGTGCGTCAACCAAGGTAGTTTTGCCGTGGTCAACGTGGGCGATAATTGCGACGTTGCGAATTGGGAGCGTCATAGAAGCTTTTGGTGAACTCTAGAGGGGGTTTTGATATTTACATTTGAATGCTAGGCTTTTTTAACAGAATTGGGTATGATTAGCAAAACTCTGTAAAGAACCTTTAATAATTCTAGCGTAATCGTCACAATTGCGGTGAGGTTTGTCAACGCTGCTGAGATGGAAAGTTAGGCAGGCTAATTTGTGTGTTTAAGGTTAAATTATTTACGTGATATTGTTAGAAACCTTAACCGAGGTAGTTGAAGGGTGGGTAAATGTCTGGTTAAAGTTGCTCAGATATTTTATGTACCGTAAATTAGCTTGACTTTTGCAACTATTGACACCAGCATTTCTAACTAGTGTTGTCCTCTCAAATTTCAATGTCTGGAGGCAGTTTTACCAGCGAATTTTTGAGAAATTAAATACCATCACTACCCCCAAACTTAGATAAGTTTTTCATGTCAGGAAAAATAAACTTTTTTCTCTAGATATAGAGTCGTAAATTATTTGCAAAAATCAATTAACCGCAGAGGCGCAGATAGGGGTATCGGAGATTTTCACTACTCATTATGGTCGGAATTGATCGCTCCTCACTTTGTTTAGTTAAGCGCGTGCTAATAAGGGAGCAGCAGCTAGTAGGGTTTTGGTATAAGGGTGCTGAGGATTGGCAAAAATCTTTTTTGTCAGACCGATTTCAACAATTTTACCGCCATTCATCACGGCAATACGATCGCACAAAAATCGCGCTAACCAAAGATCGTGGGTGATGAACAGATAGGTTAACTCAAATTCTTCTTTTAATTGCAACATCAAATCCAGCACTTGCGACTGCACGCTAGCGTCTAACATACTCACTGGTTCATCGCAGATCAAAAGTTTGGGGTGAGTAATCAAAGCGCGAGCGATCGCAACTCTTTGCTGTTGTCCACCAGACAAATCTGATGGATAACGCTCATAATACACTTCTGGCGGTGTTAAACCAACTTTCTCTAGCATCCACAAAACCTGTTCTTTGGCCTTAACAGGATCGGCTAGATTGTGGATAAATAAAGGATCGGCGATACTTTGTCCCACCGTCATCGCTGGATTAAGACAAGCATGAGGATCTTGAAAAACCATTTGGATTTGTCGCCGTGAGGAGCGAATTTCTTGACGCGACAGTTTAGTTAAATCTTGTCCTAAAAACTCTACTTTGCCACTGGTGGGGCGAATTAGTTGCAAAATTGTTCGTGACAGCGTACTTTTACCACAACCTGATTCCCCAACTAAGCCGAGAATTTCTCCTGCATAAAGATCCAAGTCAATCCCATCTACTGCTTTTATTGTCTGGGTTTGTGTCTTAAACAGTCGTTCGATAAAGTTAGGTTCTATGGTGTAGTATTGCTTGAGTTCTGTAAGACTCAAAATTGGGGATTGCTTATTAATAATCGGTAATTGCTTTTCTGAATCATTGGCAATTATCAATTCTCCATCATCTTTTACTGCTTGAATGTGTAAAGCTGCTTTTAAGAGCGATCGCGTATACTCATGTTGAGGCTCCCTAAATACGGTTTCTGTAGAACCCATTTCGACCATTTTGCCTTGGTACATAACGCCAATGCGATCGCAATATTCAGCCACCATTGCTAAATCGTGAGAAATCAGCAACAATCCCATGTTTTCTTCACCACACAGGCGAGTTAATTCTTTCAATATCTGCGCGGAAACGGTGACATCTAAGCTGGTGGTGGGTTCATCAGCAACAATCAACTTGGGGTTGAGGAGTAAAGCTAAAGCGATCGCAACCCGTTGGCGCATTCCACCGCTAAACTCATGGGGATACTGATTCCAGCGACTAGCCGGAATATTTACCTTTGCCAATGTCGCAAGTGCTTTTTTTTTGGCTTCCCGCGTTGATAATTCTGGTGAGTGCGCCTGGAGGGTTTCGATACAATGCTTACCAATCGTCATCAGTGGATCGAGGCGTGTCATGGGATCTTGGAAAATTAAGGCGATCGCTTCTCCTCGAAATTTCCGCAACTGGTTAGGCATCAAATCAAATACCGACTGTCCTTGAAATGTCACCCGTCCCTCAATCCGACTAGAGGCTGGTAGTAAACGCATTACTGCCCTTCCTATAGTTGACTTTCCACAACCCGACTCTCCCACCAATCCCATTTTTTCACCTGGTTGCAAGGTGAAAGATACATCATCAACCGCCCAGCTTGCCTCTTCTCCACTCCGTTGAGGATAGGCAACTCGCAGATTTTCGATACAGAATAAGGCTTCACTCATAGTTAGTTATCAGCCCTGGGCTACCAGCTTTTATAATTTCAAATTTAAGATAGTCTATCAGATTAGTATTAAACCTCCGCTATGCAAACATCTTTATTGTCTTAGCGAATCCTTGAGAGTAGTGATTTATACTGCTTGCATCACTTTTTACTAGTTAATGTTAAGAGACAAGCAAGTATTTTCACTATTAAGCTAATTAATGTTCGCGATCTTGATGATAGCGATCGTTTATGCCTTACTCAGTTTCTAGTAGCCGTGAAATAAGCACGTCTGGTTTTCTACTAATAACAGACCTAACTTTATCTATAGCAGTTACTTCACTGATTTTTACAACCATTTCCCAGAGAGTATCTTCCTCTGTATCTTTGTTGTAAGTTCTATGTTTAAACCACAATAAATCATCCCAAACTCCAATAATTGTGGCGAAATACCACTTATCTCGTACTAGTATCCAGATTTCTTGTTCTAAGTAAGTCTTTAGAAGAGATTTCACAATGACTAAGATATGAAAAAGATTGTGCTACATATTAGGTAAGTATTAACAGCTAAGACAACAGTTAAAATACTGATATATTTTAGTGTCAATTATATTTATATGATTTAACAACTAGCAAGCATAAAATCTCCGAAAACTATGGTTAAGACAATATATAACCTAATAATTGCCTGAATTGGGGAAAAAATACCTGTATAAAATACAATTTCATGATTTAGTATTTGCTGTTACAGACAATAAGTACCTACTACAGCATTATCACTGAAGCCCAATTAGTGCGTATCCACCCAACCTAGCAGGGTTATTTTCTCCTTGGTATATTGAATTAGATCGGCCAGTTCCAGATATTGATAAGGTAGTTTAGCCGATTAATTCACCCATTTGTGGGAGGTAATTAGTAAGCCAATAAGTGTACTTTGATTATAGTAAGACCAACTGAAGATGGTTTGAAGCAGGATTTACGTAACAGATGTATCAATCATGTTAAACCTGATATTCACCAGATGTATAAACATCAAACCCTTGCTGGTTTCAATAGCTTTGTTACTGGCTGTACAAACTTCTGCCAATGCTGAACAACCCCTTCCTAATTTGACTCCAGCACAAACTCAAAGTTTATCCCGTGACTTAGTTCCATATAATTCTCAAGACTTTTTTAGGCAAGGAAAAGACTCGATTGAGAGAGAAATTCAAATTCTCAGACAAAGACAACTGTCCTCAGTTAAACCTGTTCTTAAGATTGATTTAGTCCGGCAGATTAAAAGGCCACCTACTCAGCAAAAAATCTAAATCTTATCTAAGTAAGAATTATTATGCTTCTATAAGACCTTGGATCGCTACTTGTTGTACTGTTAATTATTGAGCTATAGCACCTCAGCTATACCCCAGGCATAACAATCGCTATGCTCTGCTTTTTGTGAACATAGTTTGTACGTTTTAAATAAACTTTGCAATAAAATTTTACAATCTTAATTGTCTAACAAACTCATCAACGCTTGAATTTCAACGTCTTGCGGCTCTGACAATTGGCTCTGTAACCTTAATAATTGACTCTGCAATGCTTCCACTACATGGAGCATATTAGACTCTTGGGCAATTTTTAGCTGATTTTCTTTAATTTGGATCTGTTTAAGCAAGTCATTTTCAACGTGAATTGAGTTGTAATGTTGAGCAATCATAGCTTTACATTTTGTATCAATCTAATCTATGGAGTGCAATTAAATTTATCTCCAATGTATTATTCCACACTTTTATCATTTTTTTCTATCTGGTTATTTAATTTTCATTCCTCGTAGTTTTTATGGGTATGGCAGATTTAATCCACTATGTCGATATTTTTAGAGGCTTTTACAAAAATGGGAATTATGATATAAGATTGGTTGACTTAGGGGTAATTTTAGATAACGGACATTAATATTTACGTATGGATAACAGAAATACTAGGCACAGAGACCACGGAAAAATAATAGTTTGAGAGACTTTTTGCGTAAGTCCTCACAGATAAACTTGTCTGTTACTTCACTGAGTATTGTAGGTATTTTCAATAATTTTTTGTGAATGGCATGAACTTAAAGTTTATAAAGAAAAACATTTTTCCTTTTGTAAAAGTTATATCTACAGTGCTTATAACCAGTGCAATTGGATTAGAATCGTGGAATATTTATGCCGTACTAACTAATAGTAATGTACCAAGCAGCCTGAATCCAATTTTTTGGATTGAGCGTTTTGCTATGACGTGCCACTTTACCCTGGGTATTATAGCAGCTTTTTATGCACCTTCAATAAAAAAGATCCCAATCCAGTATGCTATTTATACTTTTTTTGTAGGCACAATTGGCTTGTTAGAACTGTTTGATCGAGATGGCGCTTCTACATCTTGAAGGTGTGAGATTTTTGGATTAGGTAGGTTGGTAGCGATCGCATGATGCACCATCAGATTATCAAATCCCCGCTACTGAGCAAAAGTCAGTTGCGGGGCTTTCTCAATGTAGGTCACTGGTGAATCTGACAGGCAGAAGGAGGTATAGTTTGTATAGTGAGTTTTTTGCTGCAATTTTAGTTTGATACTAAGGAATAAAAAAATGTCTACTGATACTCAGATAGTTAATTACGTTGAAGAAAGTGAATTTGATGTTGTTTTAAATGGAAGTGAAGAGAAAGTTGTTGTTGTTGATTTTACTGCTACTTGGTGTGGCCCCTGTCGGCTGGTTAGTCCGTTAATGGATCAACTCGCCCAAGAATACAAAGGCCGCGCTAAAGTCGTGAAGGTAGATGTTGACAGCAATAAGCCGATTTTCAAAAGATACGGTCTTCGCAGTATTCCAGCAGTTTTAATTTTCAAAGATGGCAATTTAGCAGAAACCATCGTGGGAGTTTCTCCTTACGAGCAGTTTAGCGAAGCTGTTCAGAAGCTTCTTGAGGTTGTTTAAACTTAATTCGTAATTAAAAAATATCCGATTCCTAAAAACGGCAATGACGTTTCAGGTGGTGCTTAAATTCCCCGAAGTTCGGTGCATTGAACTTATCACCACCTAAAGCGTAATTATGAGTTATACATTTTTAAGGATTCACTTTTCGCCTATAATGTGATTGCAGTAAACCACTAGAATATTGTTTCGAGTTAATTAGCTCCAATTGTTCTTCAGGGCTAGGCGGTGGGAAAAGCTGTATACCGCTACCTAAGATAGTTGGAATAGTTGAAATAATATATTCGTCAATCAAACTGTGCTGAAGAAACGAATTGATTAATGCTCCACCACCAACTAGCCAGATATTTTCAAAACCTTGAGCCTCTATATTTGCTAAGGCGTTATTTACTGGATCGGAAACAAATACAACGTCCTCACGGTCAGATTGGAGATGGCGTTTGGTGAAAACGAAAGATTTCTTCCCCGGATAAGGCCATTCATCAAAACCAAGCCCTACTTCATAAGTATTGCGACCCAAAACAATCGCATCAATGGATTCGTAGAAATCACTATAACCGAAGTCTTCCCCTTCAGTGTCAAGGATTGATAGCCATTCAATTCCTCCATCGCTGCGAGCAATATAGCCATCCAAACTAGCTGCAATGTAGAGTGTAACTTTCGTCATTTTACTTTCAATTAGTTACGTTTTTTGATTGTGCGATTTAAACCGACCTGCAATAAATTCTCGCTTAGATAAATGCTTTGTATTGCGTTTGGTGACTCGCTCTCGCCACATTTGGAAACTAGATTCTTTCATTTCGCGCCTCATTAAGGCAATTACCTGTTTCTCCAGCAACCCAAACTGAGCTTCAATAGCATCAAAAGATGTTCTATCTTCCCATGCCATCTCAATGATGCGATCGATGGTTTGTGAATCGAGGTTAGGTAGCTTCATTCCTTTTCTGGCAATTGGTAAATTTGAGCTATATACAACATTTTACTTTTCATTTTGAAGAACCGTTGTGTCTGCTGCACCCAGTTGCAAGGCATAGAGGTTGGCATAGACACCTTGTCGATCGATGAGTTCGGCGTGAGTACCTTGCTCTACAATTTGTCCCTGCTGAATTACTAATACCCGATCTGCTTGAGTAACTGTACTCAGGCGGTGGGCAATTACGAAACTGGTACGACCTTGCAGCAAACGAGCGATCGCAGTTTGTACTAGCGCTTCTGTGCGCGTGTCAATACTACTGGTGGCTTCATCAAGAATCAGAATTCGGGGGTTAATCAACACCGCACGGGCAATACTGATTAGTTGTCGTTGTCCCTGGCTCAGGGGCGCTCCCCGCTCACCCAATTGGGTTGTATAACCTTGTGGCAGTGAGGTAATGAACTCATGCACATTTGCCAGTTGTGCAGCCTCTTCGATATCAGCTTGGGTACTATAGGGAGCGCCAAAGGCAATGTTTTCGGCGACGGTACCACTGAACAAAATATTATCTTGTAGAACGATGCCAATTTGACGGCGTAGACCTGCTTGAGTAACGCTACGCACATCAATATCATCAATTTTCACTGCACCACTAGAGACATCATAAAAGCGCAAAATCAAGTTAATAATTGTACTTTTTCCCGAACCAGTCGGCCCGACTAATGCAATCATCTGTCCTGGATAGGCGTGCAAATTCACCCCTTTAAGAACCAATTGATCTGGGTTATAGCCAAACTTGACATTCTCAAATGTCACTTCCCCCTGAATGGGCGGCATTTCTGTCGCATCAGGTGCATCTTTAAGTTCTGACGGTTCATCTAGTAATAGAAAGATTCGCTCTAATCCGGCGAAGGCAGATTGAGCTTGGGTGTAAAACTGGCTGAGAATCTGGATAGGGCGGAAGAACTGCTGGACGTAAAGTAAAAAGGATGTCACCACACCCACTGTTGCAGATCCAGTGACTGCGAGGTAGCCGCCATAAGCCATCACACCTGCGGTTGCAAGTGTGTTGAGAAAATCGATGGAGGGCAAAAAGGCCGAAGTAATTGCTACAGCCTCAACGTTGGCATCACGATTGGCGGCGTTAAGAACGTCGAATTCTGCGATATTCATCTGTACCCGATTAAATGCCTGTGCTTCTCTGACGCTGCCAATATCTTCTTCCAACTTGGCGGAAAGCTGACCAATAGTCTGTCGAGTAACGCGAAACCTGGTTCTTGCCCAACGAGCAAACAAACTTGTGGTAAAAATCATCAGTGGCACAACCAGGTTGCTCAACAATCCGAGTTGCAGGTTGATGGAGAGCATGGCAATGATTATGCCGACCAAACTGAAAACGTTGCCCAACATTTGGGCGATCGTTAGTCCAAATGCCTGATTTACAGTATTAACATCATTTAGCAGGCGGCTCATTAAATCGCCCGCTTCGCTGCGATCGAAAAAGCTGAGGGGCAGACTTTGGATTTTAGTAAAAATATCTTGCCTCAATTGAGCCAGCAATCGCTGCATAATCCAGCCGACTCGAATAATTTGACCTCGGATTGCTAAAACGCCAAGTCCGTAGTTCAGCCCTAGTAGCCCTAATAACATTAAGAGTCCCTGCAAATTACCTTGGGCAATTAGGCGATCGACCGACCAACCGAGGAAAAATGGGCCAATTGCTTGGGTTGCGGCACCAATAAATACTAATGTCAGGGCGATGGGAATTTCTTTGCGATAACGTAGCAGATATTGCAAAAAGCGTTGCAGGGTGGAGATTTGCTTACTCGCTCGATCGTCAGATGCAACAACAGGAATAGTGCCTCTCATAGCAATTTTGGATTTTAGATTTTGGATTTTGGATTACAAGGCTGTTATAAAAATCTCAAGCGATGCTATTTACGTTAGTTTGGGATCATTTTTTTCTTTCGTCTTTACCTGAGATTCCAAAATCACACCGTAGAGAGGGCTGGTTTCCATCAATTCCTCGTGAGTACCTTGGGCTACCAATCGGCCTTTATCAACTAGAAAAATGCGATCGGCATTCTTAACGGTGCTAATACGTTGAGCTACTACAAAAGTTGTGCAAGTTTTTTGGCGCATTAAGCCATCTAGTTCGGCTTGAATATGGGCAGCAGTTTTGGCATCTACAGCTGAGGTACTATCATCCAAAATCAGAATGCTGTAATCGGTTAGTAAGGTACGAGCGATCGCAATTCTTTGTTTTTGTCCGCCAGATAGGCCCACGCCTCGTTCACCCACAATCGTCTCGTAGCCATCGGGTAGACCAATAATAAAATCATGCATTTGGGCGGTTTTTGCAACCTCAATCACTTGCTCTAGGGTTGCATTGGGTTTGGCGTAGGCAATATTTTCGCGGAGTGTGCCAGAGAAAAGAGTGGTTTCTTGAAATACAATGCCAATTCGCGATCGCAGGCTTTTAAGTGTAAAACTTTTTACATCTCTTCCGTCAATGCGAACTGCTCCCCCGGTGACATCATAAAAGCGGGGAATTAAGTTCATAATTGTGCTTTTACCGGAACCAGTCATCCCTAGAACGGCGATTAGTTCGTTGGGTTTGGTTTCAAAGGAAACTTCTTTGAGAGCTTCGGTACTGGCTCCCGGATAGCGAAAGGAAACATTTTCAAAGGTGATTCTCCCACCGCAGGTTTCAAATGGCACAGCGCCGGGACAATCGCGGATTTCTACCTCAGCGTCTACAACTTCATAAACTCGTTCCGCAGAAGCAGCTGATTGAGCGATCGCAGGCGCAGCAAATCCAATCAACAAAATCGGTTGGAGAATCAATGCTAGGTAGGAGTTAAACGCCACCAGTTCGCCAATGGAGAACCTACGCCCAATCACCTGCGCTCCCCCGTAGCCGAAAACTGCCAGTGTTACCAAGTTACTCAGCAAAAAGATAAACGGGAAGGTATTGTGGATGGCGTTAATGGTCTTCATGTTTGCCTTCACTAAACCATCATTTAGGGTCGTGTAACGCGACCTTTCGGCTGATTCCCTAACAAAGGCTTTCACCACCCGTATTCCTAGCAAGTTCTCTTGTAATACGGCATTGAGGTCGCTCAGTTGCTCTTGGACTTGCCGAAAAAGTTTATTATTGCGACCGACAAATTGTGCCATCAACCATGCTGATACAGGTACTGCTGTTAGTGTAATCAGTGCGAGTTCCCAATTCATTACCAGCAAAACTACCGCAATAGTCACCAGTGTGACAATTCCACCAATGACCTGAATTAAGCTAGTACCAATAAAGGTACGGATCTGCTCAATATCGCTGGTAACACGGGTTAACAGTTGGGAAGTCTGCGCCTGGTCATGATAGCTAAAACTGAGATTTTGAATTTTGCTGAAAATCTTGTTCCGCAGGTCATAAGCTACACCCTGAGACGCTGCTTCTGCCAAATAGCTTTGTCCAAAGTTAAATAAACCACGAGCGATCGCGGCGAGTACCATCCAGGCGGCGCTGTATAGCACAATTTGGAGGTTGTTTTGGCTAATACCTCGATCGATTCCCCACCGAAATAATTGTGGAGTCACCGCATTTGCGATCGTCAACAGCAACAGGCTGACCAATGCTCCTAGCGAAGTCCATCGGTAAGTGCTTAAACTCTTAAGCACACGCTGCATTGACTGTATCGACGAAGTTTCTCGGAGTTCTGGCTGCTGAACCACTGAAATACACCCCTGTATCTTTGAAAAATTATCTCGCACTTTGATTGTAAAAAAACAACTGGTCAATGGCGAATATAAAATCTATTTGTGGTGACAATTCCACATTTGGGGACAACTGCATGGGAAAATACGTCTTTGGCAAGCATTGCGGCTAATCCATTTAAATACCGAAGAAAACCAAAGAACAAGAATAATGGCTCAAAATTTTTATAGCAATTCCCAACTTCCCTCAGATATGTCAACTGCTATCAGTCGCACAGCAAAGCCAAGTTCTGAGTTCTACTCTATTTTTTCTGAAGAAGAAATCTTAGGGATAATTAATGCATTAGAAGTCAGACGAGAAATCCCTTTAAAGTATTCTTATAAAGGTAGAGGTGCAAAAATATGGGATGACTTTTATCTAAAATATCTTATTCCTAGATGGTATCGAACATCGAATGTAGAAATTGAGCTTTTAAAGGCTAATTTTAACTACTTTAATGAAAATATTAAAAGTGGCGAAAAAATCAATGTCGTAGATGTAGGTGCAGGAAATTCATATCCTGCAAAAGATTTTATTCAGAAACTTAATAAATTAGATAAGATTAATAAATATATTGCCTTAGATATTAGTGAACAACTGCTTGATGTATCCAGAAATAATTTAAAAAAATGGTTTCCTAAAGTCGATTTTATCAGTTCTCCAATTGATATAGAAAATAGTTCTATACCAAAAAAATTATTCCAAAATAAAGCCGAAATTGAAAATAAAGCCAACATATTTTTACACTTAGGCGTTACTATTGGAAATCATCAAAATAGAGATCGGGTATTCAAGAACTTTAGAGATAGTATGGAAAAAAATGATTTTTTGGTGTTCACTAATGAGATTGGCTCTAACTCTACATGGGATGGAAACGTCAGAGGTGGCTGTAAGTATCATGTAGAAGAAATATATGGATGGGTTCAAAATAAGATTGGCATTAAGTCTGAAGATTGTGAATTGGTGAGAAAGTATGATTTAAAAACCGATAGTATAGTTGCCAACATGAGATTCCATCATGATTACACTATAAACTTTAGTCTGACGGGGATAGATAAAAATATTGAAATTTCCGAAGGAGAAGAAATTACTATTTGGCGACATCATAAATATGAAATTCCTCAACTTTTGGAAGAACTAGAACGTTCTGGATTAGAACTTATTCAATATAGTACCGACAAATACAAATCACATATTATGGTAATTTGTAAGGTTGCCAGTAACTAACATTTTCAACTACACAATACCCGATTTATTAAATAAGTCGGGTATCTAAGTTTTCACAAATGATTTAGAACTGCTATAGGACTCCTATTTGATTTTTGAACAAAATTAGGTATGTAGGGTGTGTTAGAACGAAGTTCGTAACGCACCATTATCAAGGGTTTGGTGTGTTAACGACAGCGTAACACACCTAAAATTCGGAGTGGTGCGTTAGCCTTTGGCATAACGCACCCTACGTATATTTCAAAAATCAAATATGAGTCCTATAGATACGATTATGGTAGATAGTGCCAAATATTTCTGATGATGCTAAAAACTCAGTTTGACTTGGTTGGTGTATCAATTAAATATACATCAAACGCGGTCTAGGTTGAGGAATTGAACGCCCTAAATCCTTGGCTGTTTCTATCCATTGCTGCATAACTAATTCTACATTGTGCAAGGCTTCTTGATAAGTATCACCATCAGCAGCACAACCTGACAATTCTGGTACTTCCGCAATAAAGGATTGATCTAGTTCACTCCAGTAGAGAATAATTTCATAGCGAAACATTATTTTTACTTCCTAACTTATATTTGATAATTACTGCACGAATTTGTTTAATCTGATAGCTTTTGGCTTTCCCTCTCTTTTGTTGTAAGTTCAATATTTCCTCAACATCGGCTTTGACAAAAATGCGATGATCGCCACGAATCCGTTCATCAAAGCCTAGTGTATATAAGAGTTGCCACAGTTGGGCAAAAGGGATATCTGTATCAGAAGTCCCAGAGAGAATTTTTTCTAAGAGTTTGTCTTGCTGACTCACGTTTTTTTGACTGCTTTAATGTTTCTATAGTCTCATATTTATTTAAAATCAGGGCATATAAGAGCAAATTTCTCTTTTTACCACGGCTTCACTGATTTACTTGATTAAAGAAAATCCTGATTATTTGGATGTTAGAGATGCTTGATTTTAAACGATATTTTGCACAGCCTTTAGTGTTGTTCCCTCAGTTTTGACTATCATACAGATGCATCATTTTGCTTGACATTGATAGCTTGGTTATTTCTCTACAATGCGGAAATGCGATCGCCTAGCAGACGCACCAGAAGGTATAGCCTGGTAAACACGGTGTATTAAACCCAACCTATAAGCACTATACTCAAACTTACAAGTAATATAGGTAACTACAGAGGTCAAATTATTGAGATTGCTCATATCATAATGCTGAGGTATAAATCCGTCTCAGTTAGTGTTAAATATTGAGTAATAAATATTACGCGAATATGAAGAACCAAATTCTCGGTGCAGCCGCATTTTTAACCACCATTAGTTTGACAACAAGCGTACAAGCGGCAAATTCTGAACATGTTAAACAATTATTGGCAACCAAACAATGTCAAAACTGTGATTTGACTAACGCAGGTTTAGTGATGGCTGACTTATCTGGAGCCAATTTGAGCGGTGCTAATCTCACAGGTGCTAACCTCAGTCGGGCAAACTTGAGCGGTGCAGATTTGCGAGGTGCAAACTTGAGTGGCGCTAGTTTATTTGGTGTTAATCTCAGCGAAGCTAAATTTAGTGGGGCAAATTTGGCGGGTACTGATTTGAGAAATACCTATCTAGCAAATGCAGAAATGAAAGGTGCTTACCTAAATGGGGCTAACTTCCAAGGTGCAGTTGGCATCCCATCACAAATTGCTTCACCAGATGAATTTTATGCTTTAGGCATAGCAGAAGGGCAAAAAGGCAACCAACAGCAAGCAATCAGTTATTTTAATCAAGCGATCGCTATTAAACCAGAATTTGCAGGCGCTTATTTAGCTCGTGGTATCGCCCGTTACCAAATACTAGATAGACAAGGTGCATTCCAAGATGCCCAAGTTGCTGAAAAGTTATTTACATCCCAAAACAATACCTCTGGAACACAAACAGCCCAGGCTTTTATTAAAGAACTGAAAACACCCGTAAACGATCAAGTAAGCACTGGTAGTCCCAGTTTCGTTGACTTTTTGGGAAGTCTTGGCTCAGTCTTACTCCAGTTCTTCCCTTTTTAAGTGTTTCCTTTTTGAGAGGATAAAACAAATGACAAATGACAAATGACTTTATCTAATGAATTATGGGTAGTAAATCAAGACTTAGCTCAAGCTTGCTTAGAGCATCCTTTCGTTCGAGGCATTGGCGATGGTACTCTTGAGCAGGTGAAATTTGCTTACTACGTAGGGCAAGATGCTTTTTTCTTAGAAGCTTTTGCCCGTGCGTACAGTATCGCCGCAGCTAAAGCACCAGACTGGTTAGGTTTCACCACATTTCATAACTTAGCTAGTGGAGTTTTAGAAGAACTGCGGCTGCATAGTGGCTATGCTTCCCAGTGGGGAGTCAATTTGCATTCTGTGGAACCTGGAACCGCTACCCGCCGCTATACTGACTTTTTGTTAGCAACTGCTTGGAGTGGAGATGTGGGTTTAACTGCGGCGGCGATGTCTCCCTGTATGCGTTTGTATGCCTTTTTGGGAGAACAATTAGCTCGTAATGATATTCCTAATCATCAATATGCAGACTGGATTCGTACTTACAGTAGCGCAGAATTTCAACCACTAACACAACAATTAGAAAGTTTGGTTGACAATTATGCCACTACCAATTCTGTTGTGCATTCAATCTATCGTTATGCTATGTTTTGCGAACGCGATTTTTTTCAGGCTGCGTGGGAGTAGTAAAAACTGCTGTTATCATCTGCTCAAAGATAGTCTAGACAAATTCTTGAATATATACACCTCGTCTCCTCACCCACAATCATCATTTCTATTGAAAAAGTTTTGAGTATTTTTAGGACTTACGCAAAACGGCTTCCCACAGGGTATTACCCCTACCAGAAAATCAAGGTTTGGGTTATTTTTTGCCTAAGTCCTGTCTAAATTAAGCAATGGTTAATCAGACATACATAGCTGATGTCTTAGTTGTCGGTGGTGGAACCGGAGGCACTGCGGCTGCTATCCAAGCAGCGCGACGGGGAGCCAAAACGATTCTGGTAAGTGAATTTTCTTGGTTGGGGGGAATGCTAACTTCAGCTGGAGTATCTGCACCCGATGGTAACGAATTAGAAGCTTTTCAAACGGGGTTATGGGGTGCGTTTTTGCAGGAATTGCGACAACGACAGCCCGGAGGATTAGATAACAGTTGGGTAAGCTTTTTTAGTTACGATCCTCGAATTGGGGCAGAGATTTTTGCCAATTGGGTGCAAGAATTGCCAAATCTGCACTGGATTTCTGGACAAGTGCCAATAGAAGTTTATCGTCAAAGTGATTCTATTACTGGTGTGCGCTTTGCTGATTTTGCTGTCACAGCCAAAATTATTCTCGACGGCACAGAATTAGGAGATTTATTAGCTTTAGCTGAAATACCTTACCGTTGGGGCTGGGAATTGCAATCTGAATGGGGAGAACCCAGCGCCCCAGTGAATTTTAACTCTTTCACCAAGAGATATCCAGTGCAAGCGCCTACTTATGTAGTGATTATGCAAGACTTTGGTGATGCGATGTCTACGACGGGCGTAGCTGCGGCACCAGAAATTCCAGCTGCCCCTAACTATAATCCTTCAGAGTTTACAGGCGCTTGGGATGCCTATGGAGCAGAGACATTTTTGAATTATGGACGTTTGCCTGGTGGGCGATTCATGATTAATTGGCCAATCTGTGGCAATGACTACGGCCAAGGATTAGGGCGGCTGATAGAGTCAGATGTGTCCAGAGGTGAATTCATCCAAGAATCTCGCTGGCACAGCCAAAATTTTGCCCATTTTATCCAAAATCAGCTTGGTCGCCGCTATGGTTTAGCAGAAAAAGTATTTCCTCACACCTCTACAGCTTTTGCACTGCATCCTTATTACCGCGAAAGCCGCCGCTTAGTGGGGCTAACTACTGTCAGAGAACAGGATATTTTGCCGATCGCTGAAGGGAGAGTTGCATCTATATTTAATGATGCGTTCGCAGTTGGTAACTACGCCAATGACCATCATTATCCTGGTGTTCAATTCTCACTGCAACCAAAATCTATCCGTTGGGGCGGACGTTGGACTGGAACTCCCTTTACAATTCCTTACAATTCCCTAATTCCAGCCACTACAGATGGTTTCTTGGTTTGTGAAAAGAACATTTCTGTCTCCCACATTGCCAATGGGGCCACCAGATTACAACCGGTGGTTATGGGTATTGGTCAAGCAGCAGGAATGGCGGCAGCGATGTGTGTTGAGTTAAACTGCCAGCCGAGGCATTTACCTATTCGGGCGCTGCAAACAGCTTTATTAGCAGATAATCGCTCAAAAACAGCAATTATTCCTTTATTTAATCTTCCACCCAATCGTTCGGATTGGCTGCACTGGCAACTGTATTACTTAAATAACCCACAAGCCTATCCAGATAGTGGTTATTGCCCTTGCCCATCGGAGAATGAGTACCCTGACTCTGCTTTTGACAAGGCATTAATTCGAGAAAGTAACTGTTTCAAAGGCATTTTCTCCCGTTTGGATCGGCAGGAATACAGATTTGCTGTCACAGCACCAGCTGCATATCAAGGGCAAAATTGGCAGCTTGTGACTTTGCGATCGCATATTGACGAGCAATTAAGCGCTTATCCTCACGAACAATTAGTTACATTGTGGGGTCGTTACAACCACTTTGGTAATTGGTTATTAGTCGAACATTTAAACGGAGGATAAAAAGAGTTTATTTTCAGTAAAACAGAATACTTTTTGATGAATTATCCGGATATTAATCAAAAAGCTAAGTATCAGTGAAGTGGAGAGTTCCAAAATAGACATTTGCTATGCGTGCTGCCATTTCACTTTTAGTATCGAGTCTGGTGTTCGGCCCCTTAGCTTCTAACTGCCAAGCAATGGTCAATCACTTATCAACTGGGCTACTTTCCACGCCTGTTTCGGAACAGTGGCTCTCGGCAGCATCTGAACAAAATCCAGATGATGCGCCACGTCATCGCGGTAGTGGGCGTAGGGAAGTAACGCAAAAATACGGAATTACCTATGTTGTGGTTTAACTACCGTAGGATAATGCCTCTTTTTCCAAAAGAACCAAATTACCAGAAAACACGATGTTGTGTTAACATCTTTCACACAGCTTTTCTGGCAGAGATATATACAGTTGACACACGAAAATCTTCAGCGATCGCTTAGTATTTCAACTGCAAGCTTTGTATATCATAAGTTGGTATTAATCCTGGCGATCAAAACGCAAATCAAATTAAGTGCCTCGATCGACAGCATTAACAACTCCTCAAATGCTCATATTCCTGGGAAGCTCTGCGTCTCAATCTTCAACGACTCAAAAAATAGATGTTACTTTGGCTATCAGTTAATCTAAAGCACATCTAATTTAGACATTTTGGTTGTTGAAGAAACAGTATTAAAGCAACTTCACTTTATTCCCCAACAGGTTTTCTTCTCATTCATTGAGTAGCTAGTTTCTATATGAGCAACTAATGGATATTAGCTTTGACGAGTGTTTAGCGTCCTTACCGAAGCATAAAATCCCTTTCGTTTCATTTGAGCTTATCTAAAATATGGATTCGCACAAGTAGTATAAGTTTATTGCACTTGGCAACATATATTACTACTTGTGACCTACTCTTCTACCCTGGTTCTTTTGCTCGCAGATGGCTACCAACATAAATAGATATTAAGAAGGATTTGATAGCTCAATAGATTATCTTACTCTCTTAATTATTGTACACCCAAGGCCAGATGCAAAATTTTGCATCTGGTCTTTTTAAATTCTTTTTTGATGAATTTTACTTAAAGAAAAGGGAATAGAGACAAGGAAGATTAAAGAAATAACCCATGCCCAATTCCCAATACCCTTTACACTTTTGTTTTTTTGCGGTTATTTTCTGTTTTCTGGATACCGTTGAGGAACATCGGCACAAACTTCTCGATAAACATCTGGGGATCGCGCTGCCAAGCCTTTTGTGCAGCCTGAATCCTAGTAAATTGCAACTCAGGGGCTAATAAAGTCTGGGGTAAGCGTTCCATCAGATACTGGGGGCGTTGCCAAAGCGGCATAGTATTTGCCACTTCCACTAGGTTGGCAACTCGTCGTAGTTCTGCACCCAAGGTAATATCCATTCCTGATTCAAATGCCGCTTGTTCAATTGCGGTATATTTTCGCTTGGCTTGCTCTACTTTTTGCTGATGTTCTGGACTCTTACGCGCGATTTCTCCTAGCCAACGATTACCCCAACGGACATGTCGTGCTTCCTCTGGGAGAATTTTTTCAATGGTTTCCCGAATTTTGATGTTTTCTTCTGTCTGCGGCGCTTGCTTGAGTGCATAAATGTGAGCAGAAAAATACTCACATCCTCGTTTTTCGGTGGCGCTAATTGCCGCAAGAGAAGAAATCACAAAATCTTCGAGTTCTTGGACTGGATCTTGTTGTTCGTGGTCGAGTAGGCGTTCAAATTCATTGATATAGGAAGAACCGGGCGGCTTCCCAATATCTACTCCCAGGTCTGCCAACAAGTCAGTTAGCCACATGGCATGACGAGCTTCATCTGAGATGTGATGAGACAAATCCCGCACCAGTTCTCGTGGCTGTCCATTCAGTTGTTCAATTAGGTCAGTCAGGTCTTTACAACTGCGTTGTTCGCTGTAACGGTAGCGGTTAAGGGTAATTAGATGGATTTCGCGATCGCATACCACCCGTTTCAATATCTCTCTGGCACCTAAAACATTCTGAAATTTACGTGGGTAGGTAACTGTCATAGATTATGTAAAATTTTGTAAATCGTGTATTTGATCCTAACTTATTTGCAACTGCTGTATTTGTGCCATGAATTGGACTATTGTCAGCAAAATAAAATATAAAGTTATGTAAAAAGTAGCTTATGTTACAGAATTATTGTTATATTAGTATAGTGAGAAAACAAAAATTATATATTCACAAAATAGAGAGGACTATGGTTATGTCTATTGCAGATAAATCTCGTGCATTAATGGTGCGCGAACATCAGCAAGTCAAGAATCGCCAACAATCAATACTGATGCGAGCTGCACAAGAACTTGGTCTTCCTGAAGAAGCATCTCACTATTGGAACCCGATTCAAGGGAAGGTAGATGCTAACACTCGGATGATTTATGGGCCTAGTCATGCTTCCATGAGCTAAGTTTCAAGAGTTTTAAGTGAATATCTCAACTGACAACTCTGGAAAAAAAGCCACCCTCTACTCTAGGGTGGCGAAACTTATTAATTTTAGTTGATGAGATCCGATCCTTAATTAAGCATCGTAGTAGAGGTAAAATTCGTAGGGATGAGGACGTAGTTGCAACTGCTTGACTTCATTACCTAGCTTGTAGTCAATCCAATTTTCGATAAAGTCTTCCGTGAAAACGCCTGATTCTGTCAAAAATGCGTGATCTTTTTCCAGTGCTTGCAACGCCAATTCTAAAGAACCTGGAGTTGAAGGAACCTTTGCTAGTTCTTCTGGAGAGAGTTCATAGATATTCTTATCTAAGGGTTCACCAGGATGGATTTTGTTCTTGATGCCATCAAGACCAGCACAAAGCATTGCAGCAAATGCCAAGTAGGGGTTAGAAGTAGCATCTGGACAACGAAATTCTAAACGCTTGGCTTTGGGGTTAGTACCAGATAGAGGAATACGGATTGAAGCAGAACGGTTCCCTTGGGAGTAAGCCAAGTTCACTGGTGCTTCATAACCAGGTACTAAGCGCTTGTAGGAGTTGGTGCTGGGGTTAGTGATTGCCAATAGCGCTGGGGCGTGTTTGAGAAGACCACCAATGTAGTACAACGCCATTTCGCTCAAACCAGCATACTTATCACCTGCGAACAGAGGTTGGCCACCTTTCCAGATGGACTGGTGACAGTGCATTCCCGAACCGTTATCGCCAAAAATTGGTTTTGGCATGAAGGTAACGGTTTTGCCATATTTCTTGGCAACGTTCTTGATGACATATTTGTAAATCATCAACCAGTCAGCCGCTTCGATCAACTTACCAAATTTGAAACCTAGTTCGCACTGACCACCAGTAGCAACTTCATGGTGATGCTTTTCAATGGGCACACCTAATTTTGCCATTGTCAACAGCATTTCTGTACGGATATCTTGAAAAGAATCCGTCGGTGAAACTGGGAAGTAACCTTCTTTGAAGCGTGGTTTGTAGCCCAAGTTGGGTTTTTCATCGGTACCGGCTTTACCAGAATTCCAAGCACCTTCTTCGGAGTCTAAGAAGTAGTAGCCTTCGTTAGCAGTTTGGGCAAACCTAGCACTGTCAAAGATGAAGAACTCAGCTTCCGGGCCAAAGAAGACTGTATCACCAAGACCAGTGGAAACCAGGTAATCTACTGCTTTTTGGGCAATAACACGCGGACAACGGTTGTACCATTCGCCCGTGCGGGGTTCTTTGATACTACAAATTATACTTAGCGTTGGCTCTTTCATGAATGGGTCGATCCAAGCAGTGTTGGGGTCGAGTACCATCGTCATGTCCGATTCGTTGATCGCTTTCCAACCCCGGATGCTGGAACCGTCAAAAGGTACGCCATCAGTGAATGCAGTCTCATCGATTTGGTCTTGGAACAGTGTGAGGTGCTGCCAAGTTCCTACTGTATCGATGAATTTGAGATCAATCAGTTGAATTTTTTCATCTTGAATTCTCTTCAAGACTTCTTGTGGTGTTGTCATTGTTACTCCTTCTCTACCGATTTTCTAAAGTAAACCAGAATCTTCCATTGCATCCTAACCCTGCTGATCTCAATCAAGCCGTGACACACCAGAAATATCTTAAATACTAGACATTAGGGGATTTTGTAGCCTGTGCTACAGATATCTGGATTACAGGTTATATTAACCTTTCAGCAATCATCTGTACAAAACTGGAAAGTTCATCATATATGGGTCAACTTTGGCATAGAATCCTTAAATAGTGGATAGATTGTTTTTGTGCCGAATCTATTTTAAATAGCACAAAAATTTGCTGGCGCGTAAGTGCAGCCAAATAAATATCAAACCATAAATAGCAAGGATTGGGAGAAAAAAGAATGCGCGATGCGGTAACAAGTTTAATTAAGAATTATGACTTAGCTGGTCGGTATTTTGACCGGAATGCGATCGATAGCCTGAAGTCTTACTTTGACAGTGGTACAGTCCGAGTCCAAGCGGCGGCGGCGATAAATTCTAATGCGGCTGCACTTGTCAAGCAGGCTGGTTTAAAGTTATATGAAGAACTGCCAGAATTGATCCGTCCCGGTGGAAATTCCTATACAACTCGTCGTTATGCGGCTTGCCTGCGCGATCTAGATTACTATTTGCGCTACGCCACCTATGCGCTGGTTGCTGGGAATACAAATGTATTGGATGAGCGTGTGCTGCAAGGACTGCGGGAAACTTACAATTCTTTAGGAGTGCCTATTGGGCCTACGGTTCGCGGTATCCAGATTCTCAAGGATCTGATTAAGGAGCAAGTAGCAGCAGCAGGTGTGGTTAATACTGCTTTTGTAGATGAACCATTCGATCACATCACGCGCGAGTTGAGCGAGATCGATATTTAGCATCTAGCTCTGGTGGCTAAAAATCGCGGAACTATACAAACAAAGTTCGCATAAGTGGAATTAACAATTATCGCACTTTGGCTTGACTGGCAAGGTGCGTTTACTTTTATTAATACAGTTTGAATCTTACCAGGAGAGTCTAGTTAATTGGCTAAACAGAGACTCGACACACTATTAGTAGAGCGAAATTTATGTTCTTCTCGCGCCTTAGCACAACGGTTAATTCAGGCGGGGGAAGTTACTGTTAATCAGCAGTTAGTTGATAAGCCTGGTACAGAAGTTGATATTGCAGCTCAAATAAAAATTAAAGAGCGATCGCCTTTTGTTTCTAGAGGCGGTGAAAAACTTTCCAAAGCTTTGTCAGTATTTGCGATTCCTGTAGTAGAGCGCATTTGTTTAGATGGTGGGATTTCTACTGGTGGTTTTACTGATTGTCTCTTGCAAGCTGGAGCTAAACAAGTTTACGGTATTGATGTTGGTTACGGACAAGTTGACTGGCGGTTGCGAAATGATTCGCGGGTGATTTTGCGGGAACGCACCAATTTACGGCAACTACGACCAGATGAGTTATATGGCGAAAATGACCCGATTCCTGATTTGGCAGTAGTTGATGTATCGTTTATTTCTTTAACTAAAATTCTGCCTGCTTTGTGGCAACTAACTCAAGCTAACCGAGAAGCTGTGTTGTTAGTCAAGCCACAGTTTGAAGTTGGCAGATCCCGTGTGGGTAAAAAAGGCGTTGTGCGAGATCCAAACGACCAAGCTGATGCTATTTTCCAGGTGTTGCAAACAGCCCATGAATTAGGATGGAAATACAAAGGCTTAACTTGGTCGCCGATTACTGGCCCGGCTGGGAATATCGAATATCTTTTGTGGTTGGGAATGGAAAGTGAAACACCATCACCTGATTTAGAGGCAATTAAGCAGATAACACAATCAGCAATAACTGATTTACGGAAAAGTTAAACGTCGTAGATTAGACATTCTACAGAAGCTGGATGGCGATCGCAGTAGTTTTCCAAAGAGGTTTTCTTTAATTTTGCTTGCTGTTGATCGGCTTTCTCAGCTTGCAATTCTTCCACAATGTCCCAAGCTACGGCACAACCCGCAGAATTACTACCATCTAGCTCACAAGTTGTCCGCGCTTCAGTAATGGCTTCAGTAATGGCTTCTTCAAGATTTGCCGCTCCAGCAGTTTCAAATGAGTTTAAGGTAGTTGTCATGATCCTTTCACCTTTAATTTATACAGATAGATATTAGGGGATAGGGAATAGTTTTATTTCCTATAGCCTGTTCCCTGTAACCTGTTCCCTTAATCTTGCATCCCAAATTCAGAATGTCAGTCAATTGTCAGAAGAGCTTGATAGAAGTTCATAAACACTTGTAAACGGTAACAAATACTTAATAAAACTTATTTATTATCAATACTTTATGCCTAGCTCTTGTCGCAAGCGATACAGAATTGTATTCCGATCGACTTGAGATAAAATTTCTTGAATGACGCTGCTAGCGCCCAACTGTCCCCAAGTGCAGCCTTTTTCGAGATAGAGTTGGGCGGCTTTGCCAACGGAATATGCACCATAGCCGGCGATACCAGCTTGAGCGATCGCACTGCCAGCAAAAGCAGTAATATTGCTCGGATTATCACCACTGGTTATTGCAGCCGTAGTTTTACTTAAGCCCAAAATAAAACTACTACCTAATTCCCCCAGTAGCAAGCCACCAGAACTAAATAAAATCGTTTTTAAAATTTTTCCGGCTTCATAGCTAGTCATCGGCAAACCATATAATCTAGCGAGGGCGCGAATTAAAGCTAAATCGGCAACAGTTCCGCCAAGGATATCTAAGAAAGCGATGGGATTGAGCATTACTGCCAAAGCTTTGTATTTGGTAAACTGCCAAATGATATTTTCAGCTTCTTTTTCGCGTAATTCGATAGTTTTTTGAGCGATGGCTGCTTCTGCATCCCGTGCTTGGATGAGGGCATTTAAAGCCAGAAGCGATCGCCCTTCCCGATTCAGAATATTCAGAATTGTCTCTTTGAGTTCGTCTACTTGGGGTAGTGGTGTCTCCCATTCATAGCTGACACGCCCATCAGGCCACTCAACCCGCACCTCCATTGCTGCTGGTTCCGCCGCCACCATCACAATTTCATCAGGTAGTAGAGGTTTCGCTTCGGGATGTCCAGCACCCAATTGTTGTAAATTTTGGTAAATCGCTCCCCGGTCTGTATCTGGATAAAGGTCTATTTTGTTAAATACTAAAATCAGGGGTTTTTGCGATCGCCTCAATTCCAGCAGTGCCTGATACTCAGTGCGCGTGATATCACCAGATACGACAAACAAAATCAAATCCGCCTGATGCACAACTTCTCGCGCCATAAGCGCCCGTGACTCGCCCTCAATTTCATCTAAGCCGGGGGTATCAATTAACTCTACTAGTACCTTACCTCCTGGCTGCCAACGCACTGAACGGGGCCATTGAGTGACACCATTTAAGGGCCCAGTTTGCAGAATTTTATCTCCCAGCAAAGCATTTAAAACTGCTGACTTTCCACGACTCACCAAACCAAAAGCAGCAATTCTGATAACATTAGAGTCCAGCTTGTTGAGTGTGGAATTCAAAGCTTCCAATTCTGGTTTGATCAAACCTGCCAATTCTGGGTTAGATGACAGCTGTCCTGATTTGCGAAGATATCCATACCAAGACAGCGCTTGTCTGAGACTGGCGCGGGCACGATTTAAATGAGTTTCTTGCAGATTACGCACGAAGTTAGGTTGATTCAAGGTTGGACAAACAACAGGCTACATATCCATTTTGATCTAATTCCAAGGTTGTTAGCCTGTTTTGTCAAATTAGGCAATTGTGCGATATCTATTTAGAACATGGGATTGTGTTCATTATCCCAACACTTGCGATCGCGCCAGTTTCTGCCGGTATGTTCGCACTCAGATGGATCGTCTATCCAAGGAATCGATGTAGAGTGGTGCGAGGTTCCAATTGAAGCGAAGAAGCTAGCAGTGAATAAGGGCAATAATAAGGATAAAGTTATTAATGTAAAAATGGGGAGAGCGATTAAATATCCAGTGAGTAGCACAATGTTAGTTTGAGTCCAAAAAACTGTGCCTAGTTTATTATTTTTTTGGCTAGTTTTTAAACTAGTTGTTGAATTTGAGAAAAGCATAATGCAACCCTATGAATACCAGTTTATATAGCAATCCCATTTGATTTGCCAAAGCAATGCTGACTGAAAGCTAGCCGGATCGGGTTTTAGCTATCAGTATATTTAGCATAAATCAAATAGGAATTCTATACGAGTACGGATTTTTACGTAAGAATATTATTGAAGCTATGTACTCTCATGTCAAAGGTGCAAGTGGCTACTTCTTAAAAATTTTAATCTTTGGGCGCTAAAAAATGTTTTTCGTGAAAATATGTTGAAGTTGTGGCAATCGTCCTTGCGTAAATTCTGGCAAATTTAGGGATGGTTTTTTTGCACTTTGAATGATATGAACTACCTACACTGACCTGATGGTACGGTGTAGGTAGTTCATATCATTTAAAACAAATCTAAATCTGTCACAGCACCAATACTACTAGAAGATACCAAAAAGGCATATTTCGCCAACACGCCTTTAGTGTAACGGGGGACGGGGGGTTGCCAGTTAGCACGACGACGGGCTAATTCTTCTTCAGATATATTCAACTGCAATAAACGAGCCGGTGCATCAATCGTAATACTATCGCCTTCTTCGACAAGAGCGATCGCACCACCAACTACTGCTTCTGGTGCAACATGACCAACCACCATACCGTAAGTACCGCCAGAAAAGCGCCCATCAGTAATTAATCCCACCGCATCACCTAAACCAGCCCCGATAATTGCCGAGGTGGGAGCCAACATTTCTCGCATTCCAGGGCCACCCTTGGGCCCTTCGTAGCGGATAACCAAAATATCACCAGCTTGAATTTTACCCGCCAAAATTGCATCTAAAGAAGCTTCTTCTGATTCAAATACCCGTGCTGGCCCGGTAATTACTGGTTTCTTCACCCCGGTAATTTTAGCGACAGCCCCTTCTGTTGCCAGATTCCCTCTGAGGATGGCTAAATGTCCTTGAGCATACATCGGGTTATTCCAAGTCCGAATCACATCTTGGCTGGTAGATGGTTCTTCGGGGATGTCTGCCAATATCTCTGCAATGGTTTCACCGCTAATGGTAAGGCTATCACCATGTAATAAGCCATGCACAAGTAGCATCTTCATTACTTGCGGAATGCCACCAGCCTTGTGCAAATCTGTCGCTACATATTTCCCACTTGGTTTTAAATCACACAAAACGGGAACACGGGCGCGGATTGTTTCAAAGTCATCCAGGGTTAACTCTACATTAGCGGCGCGGGCGATCGCTAAAAAATGCAATACTGCATTTGTGGAACCACCCACCGCCATAATTACAGAGATGGCATTCTCTATAGATTTGCGGGTGATAATTTGGCGGGGTAAGATTTGTTTGCGAATCGCTTCGACTAATACAAAGGCTGATTTTTCTGCGCTGTCAGCTTTTTCGGCATCTTCGGCTGCCATTGTCGAAGAATAGGGCAAACTCATTCCCATTGCTTCAAATGCTGAAGACATGGTGTTAGCCGTGAACATTCCCCCGCAGGAACCAGCACCAGGACAAGCGCGACTTTCGACTTCTAATAATTCCTTGTCGTCAATTTTTCCAGCACTGTATTGACCAACAGCTTCAAAAGAACTAACAACAGTTAAATCGCGTCCGTTGTAATGACCGGGTTTAATTGTGCCACCGTAAACGAATATAGCAGGGATATTCATCCGAGCGATCGCTAACATTGCCCCTGGCATATTTTTATCACAACCGCCAATGGCTAGCACACCATCCATACTTTGCCCAGTACAGGCGGTTTCAATGGAATCTGCAATCACTTCCCGCGATACTAGGGAATATTTCATCCCTTCTGTTCCCATTGAAATCCCATCGCTGATGGTTATTGTGCCAAACATTTGTGGCATCGCTCCGGCAGTTTTAATCCCAGCTTCGGCTCGTTGCGCCAGTTGATTGATCCCCATATTGCAGGGAGTGATGGTGCTGTAACCGTTGGCTATACCGACAATGGCTTTGTTGAAATCTTCATCTTTAAAACCAACTGCACGTAGCATAGCTCGATTTGGCGATCGCTGTACCCCTTGCGTCACTACTTGGCTTCTTAAGTTCTCCGACATCTTTTTCCTTCCCTGGCATCATCGCAACAATTGCGATTGGATTATCTGATTTTCTCATGCATACGCAGCGCGATGGAACATGAGTAATCATAAAGATGTGGAATATACCACCGTTGATTTTGAATTATCAAATAAAATACACTTATCTAAGCAATAACACCGCGCCTTTATTTGCTCCTCTGTGCCCTCTGCGTCTCTGCGGTTCGACTCCTAAATGGTTAGGTTATAACAATTCAATTAATGATTGCAACACATCCTTGGGTAAAGACGCGATTCATCGCGTCTCTACAAATAGTCTGTTTGTCGCACTCTTTTTTCAAATTGGTATTAACGCACTGTAACGCACCCTACCAATCACCTACTCGTCAATTTGACCAACGCGGCGGATATTTAAAATGTCGCTCATTTTCTTAATTTGCACGAACACTTGCTCTAGTTGAAAGCGATCGCGTATATCTATTCCTAAGTCCATCAATGCAGGTTGGCCAATAGCCGTTTTCACCTGGGCATGGCGGACATTGATCCCTTGGTCACTCAACCGTGACAAAATATCCTTTAGCACCCCAACACGGTCAAGGGCTTCAATTTGAACATCCACTGGATATGTGTGCGGACGACCGCTATTTTCTGCGCCTGGATTCCACCTAACTGGTACTAAGCGCTCATACTCCACAGTTTCTAGATTATGGCAGCCTTGGCGATGAATTGAAATCCCCCTACCTCGCGTCACCACACCAATAATCGGTTCGCCAGGAATCGGGGTACAACACCCAGCTAAATAGTATACCAACCCCTCTACACCAACAATTGGCGAGTCACTGGCGCGGGAAGTAGTTGGAGGTGCATCCCGCAAAGCCTTTGATGTTGGTTCTTTGGGAATAAAAGGCGATACTGTAGAAACTGGCTGTTGTCCCTTCGCCACTTCTCGCCAGCGATTTAGCACTAGGTTCAACGTAATTTCTCCGTAACCCAAACCAGCGAGTAAATCTTCTACGCTGTGGTAGTTACACTTTTCGCCAACAATTTGCATTGCGTCGGACTTTAGCAGACTATCAAAACCAGTTTTACCGAGTTCCTTTTCTAACAATTCCCGTCCACGGGCAACATTTTCTTCCCGGCGCGATCGCTTGTACCATTGTTTTATTCGATATTTCGCTGCCGAACTTCTGACAAAATTCAACCAATCTAAACTCGGATGGCAGTTCTTTTGGGTGAGAACTTCTACAATATCGCCATTTTGTAGCCGTGTTGATAGAGAAACCATTCGCCCATTCACCCGCGCCCCCGAACAGTGATTTCCCACTTCCGTATGAATGCGATAAGCAAAATCTACAGTGGTAGAACCGGGGCTTAAAGGTACAACATCCCCCTTAGGGGTGAAGACATAGACATCATCTTCAAATAGATTATCTTTGACGCTATCAAGATATTCTTGTGCATCCTTGAGATCGGTTTGCCATTCCAGCAGCTGCCGCAGCCAAGTAAATTTGTCATCTGTCGCTGTCAAATGGCTAATACTAGAACCCCCTGTTTCTTTGTACTTCCAATGGGCGGCAATCCCATACTCAGCGATATGATGCATTTCGATTGTCCGAATTTGCACTTCCAAAGGACGGCCAGTTAGTCCAATTACCCCAGTATGCAACGACTGGTAACGGTTAGGTTTAGGCAATCCAATGTAGTCCTTAAATCTCCCAGGAATTGGGCGAAACGCATCATGAACCACCGCCAACGCCCGATAGCATTCCTCATTAGTTTGAACAATAATCCGCAACGCAGCCAAATCATAGATTTCATGAAATTCTTTTTGCTGGCGGTGCATTTTTTGATAAATGCTATAAAGGTGCTTGGGACGACCGCTAATATCCTGAAAAGCGATTCCAGTTTGCTGCAAACGTTCCCGCAAAATATCTGTAGCCCTAGCCAGTTTCTCTTCTCGCGCCGTCCGTTTTTCGGAAACATGCTCTTGCATTTGGCGGTAAGCTTCCGGTTCCAAATACTTAAAAGCCAAATCTTCCAGTTCCCATTTAATTCGCCAAATCCCCAAGCGATTGGCTAAGGGTGCGAAAATATCTCGCGTTTCCTGGGCACTGCGGCGGCGACTAGCTTCTGACATATATTGTAAAGTTCGCATATTATGCAAACGATCTGCCAATTTCACCACAATTACCCGAATATCTTGCGCCATTGCCAAAAACATCCGCCGGAAGTTTTCGGCTTGACTTTCGGTTTTGCTGGTGAAATTGATTTTAGAAAGCTTAGTGACACCTTCAACCAATTGCCGTACTTCTGGGCCAAAGCGTTCTTCTATTTCTTCACTTGTAACTTCTGTATCTTCAACAACATCATGAAGAAATCCAGCTGCTATCATAGCAGCACTGCCTCCCAAGTCACGCAGCAAGTCAGCGACAGCGATGGGATGGGCAATGTATGCTTCTCCCGATTTCCGGTATTGACCTTGATGCAGTTGGTAAGCAAATTCAAATGCGCGACCAATTAAGACTGTATCATTATGCCTTCGGTCATCTTCCGCTTCGCCGTGACTTGTCGATGACTCCTTCAAACATTTTTTTAACCATTCTGGAATGGCTAGATCAATTGGTGAATTAATAGCTAGACTGCTCATACAATTGGGTTTGGATAGGATCGGTAGATTAAGTGAATGATAAATAAAACTGCCAGCATCAACTGAAGAAGATGCTGTCGCCCAGAGACGGGTAGAAAAAACAGTGTCAGAATGATTTTCCAATGGCTGTTGGTAATCATCCAGTTTGAGTTTCAAGGATCATAAACTTGAAAATGCATTGATGGCAAACAAAGCCTCAAACCATAATTTGAGGCTTTTAGTGCTGATAAATGTAAAAGAGAAGTTTATTGTAGAAGAAAAATTACTTGACATTAATACTATCTTAACTAGCACTGGATGTCTTTAAACCCTGAGAAATATTTGGCACTCGTAACCTTGCTAGAGCAATTACGCACGGATGCCACAACTACCCAAATCGCTGCACCCGAACTGCGACAGCGTGTAGCCTCGTTGCAGCAATTTTTCAGACAGCAAATTGTGCCTTTGGCTGATGAAAACTGGCGAGTCCAGTCTTATCAAACGGAAATGAGTAAACAATTGCGTTTGTTGGCAATAGATGTGATGTTTTTGCAAGGAGCGCGGCAAGCATCGACTGCACAAACGAGACTTCAAACGATTAGCGATCGCTTGACAACCCTCATTCAGTACTGTAATGCTATTCTGCAACCAGAAGCGGAAGGAGAAAAATAACAATTGTTCACCTTTTTCTCTAATTTCTCCATCATCTCATTTATGACCTATAATGGAAAGTTATTTTGCTAACAAGTTGGAATGGGGAATGGGGAATGGGGACTGGGAATTGGGAATGGGAAAGACTTTTTGCAAGTTATCACTCAAGTCCCCTTATCCCCTGCTTCTTCCCCAGTCCCCAATTCCCAGTCCCCAATTCCCTATGCCCCAATACCTTTGAGAAGAAGATTCATTGTGCGGCGCATATACGCTTCTACTGGCTCGATTATGGGTTTAAAAATAAGTGCATAGTAGAGTGACCCACTTAAAAGGTCGATAACTAGCTCAATATCCGCATCCTTGTGTATTTCGCCTCTAGATTTTGCCCGCTTAAGTACTTTAGACAAAGCTTCACGTCGGACTTTGGTATATTTTGTCCAGTAAACCTCGGCAAATTGAGGATTGCTAGATGCTGTACTAATTATCAAAGCGAGTGTCTGGCGACCAAGGGGACTATCTATTTTTTTAGCGGCATTATTAATCAAAATATCCATGTCTCCCCAAAAGCTGCCAGTATCGGGGATCGCTAAATCATCTCTGAAACTTTCTATCGCGTCTGCAACTAGTTCTTCTTTGGAAGTGTAACGCCGATAGATAGTCGTTTTCCCAACTCCAGCACGAGAAGCGATCGCTTCTATACTCATGCTCTGATATCCTACCTCTGCAAGCAAGTCTAAGGTCGCTTGCAGAATTGCTTGGTCGGCGTGGATGCTGCGCGGTCGTCCAGAAGGGCTGTTGATTTGGTTACTCATAAAAATCTCATCCCCAAGCGATATCTTCTTGGCAATTTGCTTCTACCTTTGGGTACAGAACAAGCATCTGGGAAACAAATAAGCCCTACAACCCAGTTTTCATGCACGAAAACAGCAGAAACTACCATCCATCTTTAGCATAAGTATTTTTGCTACTTCTCGTTGAAGTCTCCCTTGACCATTTTTATATGATACGCTACCGTAGCGTATATATACAATACTTAATTTTAGCTTCTGTGATGCCAAATAAATAGCCCAATCCAGGTATCGCATTGATACCAATTTTTCAAAATAAAGCTTTACCTAGCTTGCTTCTGGTCTTTAGCGAGTATTACGAATTACAAAATTAAAATGGCTACTAATATTAAACGTTCTAGTACCGATCAATTTGGTTATGTCCACGGGCCATTGAAGTGGGCGATCGCCTTTACTGCTTCATTAGGTGCAATTTTAGAAGTAATTGATACTAGTATTGTTAACGTCGCTCTCACCGACATTCAAGCAACTTTGGGTGCAACTGTAAGTGAAGTGGGTTGGGTAGTTAGCGGATATGCGATCGCTAACGTCGTCTTAATTCCCTTATCTGCATGGTTGGGAGATTACTTTGGGCGGAAAACCTACTTTATCTTCTCACTGATTGGTTTTACGATTTCGTCTGTTTTATGTGGGCTATCCTTCAATCTCCCAATGTTGATCGCCGCCCGGATTCTCCAAGGTTTATGCGGTGGCGGATTGCTAGCGAAAGCCCAGGCGATTTTGTTCGAGACTTTTCCCCCAGCCGAACAAGGTTTAGCTCAAGCAGTTTTTGGTGTAGGTGTGATTGCTGGCCCGGCAATTGGCCCAACACTAGGAGGATTCTTAGTAGATGGTTTAGGCTGGCGCTGGATTTTCTTTGTCAACATTCCCTTTGGGATCGTGGCAGTAGCCATGTCTTTGGCATTTTTGCCCAAGAATAAGGACAAAGGCGATACCCAAAACCAAGCTGTTGATTGGTGGGGAATCGGGTTTTTAATCGTCGCTGTGGGCAGCTTACAAACTGTATTAGAACAAGGGGAGCAAGATGACTGGTTTTCCTCTAGTTTCATCATCACTCTGACCATTCTGGGCATTGTTGGCTTGGGGTTGTTTATTTGGCGAGAACTGAAAATAGCTCACCCTGCCGTGGATTTGAGAGTTTTGCATCACCGTTCTCTAGCTGCGGGAAGCGTTCTCTCAGCAGTGGTGGGTATGGGGCTTTATGGCGCACTCTTTGCTGTACCGATATTTGCTCAGAGTGTGCTGCAATTTACGGCAACACAGACAGGACTATTATTAGCACCTGGGGCTTTAGCATCTGCGATCGGGATGGTTTTATTAGGCAAACTGACTAGTATAGTTGATGCCCGATTTCTAATTGCGATCGGTGCTGTCGGCTCATCTGGAGTCATGTTTCAACTAGCAGCAATTACCCCACAAACGGGTATAGATGATTTATTTTGGCCATTGGTATGGCGCGGAGCCTTTACTGTGTTTATGTTTCTCCCTTTAAGTTTGGCAGTTTTAGGCCCACTACCCAAAAAAGATGTTTCTGCTGGTTCTGGTTTCTATAACCTGACTCGACAACTAGGTGGCAGTATCGGCATTGCCTTACTTACTACTCTGCTCGATCGACGACAGACTTTTCATCGAGATATCTTGTTATCAAAACTTAGTCCTTACGATCCAGAAACCAATCAGCGCCTCGATTTCCTGAATGGGGCACTGCAAAATCAAGGTATGGATGCGACAACGGCTCAACAACAAGCACTAGCTTTATTAAGTCAAACTGTAGATACTCAAGCTGCTGTTTTATCTTATGCAGATTGCTTTCGAGTCGTAGGGATCGGGTTCCTTTGCTCATTACCTTTGTTACTATTCCTGGGCAAAGGTGGTGCAGGAGTAAAAGCGCCAGTCGGTCACTAGGGGTTTATCGCATTAATTTTGATGAGTTCGTAGTAAGCACTACCCTGTGCGAACATTGCTTAAAAATCCAGGACTAAAGTCCTGACTACGAACTTGTTCACCTTATATAAAACTAAGGTTTATAGCGATCGCATCCCAATTTTAAATTCTCTGATTGTAAAACTACGTAATAACACGTGTTAAAAATTATTCTCTACATATTTATCTGGATAAAAAAGTAAAAGTCCCACTCAGTTTTGACCAGGACTATGTGAAGTTTTATTACTAAAATTATAAATCTCGATCTTAGAAAAAGTTCATTATTGTAATAATACTAACGCTGGTCAACATTATTAAAGCGCCCATAGTTATTGATTGTCCTAAAGAATTGGGCAATTTTGAATTCTTCATTTCAGTAAAATCCTTTTTGTTAATAGTTCCTTAACCATATCAAAATCAGTATAAATATCTATAAAAGCTCTGTAAAACTTAAAATTCCGTAAAATTTCTTAGTAAATAATTTATTTATTGCTCGTGTATTCGTTTTGACTAAATAAAAATAGGACAACGCCCTCATCAGCACTGAAAACTCGGAACTGTTTTCCCCATTCCCCATTTCCAAAATGTAGTAATTTCCGAACAAAATAATTACCTTATCTCCGAGCGGGATACGCGCCTTTATGGGTTAAAATAAATCTTAATCAAGGTAAAAATATTTGAACAGAAGATTATCATGACAGTCTCCACGGCATCTAGAAACCAAACGATCGCTTTTGACTTAGAAAAATTAAATGAGCAATTTGAAACTGCCACTCCCAAAGAAATACTGGCATGGTCTATAGAGAATATCCCAACGGGATTGGTGCAAACAAGCGCCTTTAACGTGGATGACATGATAATTACCCATATTCTTTACAGCGAACTGAAGCATCCCGTTCCTGTAATTTTTCTCGACACCTTGCACCACTTCCCTGAAAGCCTAGAGTTAGTAGCCAAAGCCAAAGAAATTTACAACCTGGATTTGCAAACTTTCAAAACTCCAGACGTAGATACCCGCGAAGCCTTTGAAGCTAAATATAGCGACAAACTCTGGGACAAGGATATTGCAAAATTCCACCACATTACAAAAATTGAACCACTACTACGGGGTCTAGACGAACTCAACAGCGTCGCTTGGATCACCGGTCGCCGCCGTGACCAAGCAGTCACCCGTGCTAATATGCCCATATTTGAATTAGACGGTAAAGGTCGGCTAAAAGTAAATCCTATAGCCACTTGGACACGCCAAGACAGCTGGGTTTACGTGGCTGAACACGGAGTCATCTACAACCCACTCCACGACAAAGGTTATCCCAGCATAGGCGACGAACCCATCACCACCAGAGTAGGTGAAGGCGAAGACGAACGCGCCGGACGTTGGCGGGGAAGTGATAAAACAGAATGCGGAATCCATATTTAAGGGGAAGTAGGGAGTAGGGAGTGGGGAGTGGGGAGTGGGGAATAGAAGAAAAGAAAAATTTCCCCCGACCTTCCTTACTCTGCGCCTCTGCGGTTAGATAAGCTAATGAGCATTTAAGTTGCATAACACCAGGGCTGAAGCCCTTACTACAAGCGAATCAGTCTGGAAAAATGAATGACGATTAGCTTAATAACAGTGTTACACAACAAATTTAGAGGCTAGTTTATTGACCATTTTGCTGGAAAAGCTGCTCTAGAGAAGCTAATTCAGCTTCTCTAGCTGCGTCAACCTCTGGCAAAGGTCGCTGCATAATTGAGTGAAGCGATCGCTTTTGCACTTTTACAGCCTGTAAGCCTAACTCCCGTAAGAAATCCTCAATTTTTAGCACCATTTGTTTGCGGTCAGCTTTTGTAACATCGGGACTTTGGTAAATTGAAGCCTTAATAGTAGGCAAAAATATTGTTTTAACTACTTCATATTTCCCATCAAGCACAGTCTCTTGGGCTTTATTAACCAGTTCTTTGATAGTGCTTAATGACTCCCAATCTTGCTGTTTACGCTTTTCTATACGAAACAGCATATAGCTGTAGCCTTCTAGGGGTTTACCATCACGCTCAAAAGTTTTTGTTGTTCCAGGTGAACCAAAACAAAGGCTATCATTGACAATACAAAGGTTATCGCTGTTTATCTTGTTATCCTGCGCCAAAATTGCGGCAAAATAACCTGCTTTCAAGGAATTGCTACCACCTCCATCAGCTTCAGAAAATGTTTGTTGGTAGCCTAGTTCTAACCGACGCTCACCAATATCGAGTAAATCTTCAATACCTCGATATATTGGTTCTGCTAGCTTTATAACACTTGAGAGTTCCGGCACAGGTAGCAATTCAGAAAATCTGCCCATCGTCTTAATAAATTTACCGATAGAGTCATTATTCGCTATGCTAAATAAGCCTGCTTGTAACTCGACTAATCCATCATTGAAGGGAAATAAGGATGTGAGAGGATAGTTGCATTGAATGACTTTATCCAGATTATCTGCTATTGATTTTTCTAATTGTCCAGGTGCAGCTAAATAAGGAATTATTACAGATTTCCCACCGTGATTGAAGTGAACAGCAGCATGAACCAGCGGATATCTTTGCTTGAACCATTCTACATCTTTAGCCAAGCGCATCTCCACTAACCAAATACGACAATAGGCTTCACCTGCAATAATGGGTTTTTCATCGTAGTCTACATCAACTCGATGTTTCGGTAGAGAAAGTGTCTTATATTTTGGAGCCTCACGGCTGAAAGTTTCAGATAAACTCTGGAAAAAGCTCATGAAATTATTCCTCTGCTACATCAACCTAAATGCGGTGAAATCTGATTCCAAATAGCACGAATGGGAATGCCTCCCGTTGAACCTGGAGTCACGGTACGTCCTATACCGGGATTTCCTTGATGAATTGCAATCAATTCCCATTGACGATTAAAAATTGGTGCGCCAGAGGAACCGTTATCAGTTTTCACATTATGATCAATGTAATCTTCTCCTACTTGCGTAATTTGTCCAAAGTCGGAAATTATCACCGGGTTTCCTTGTGGATGATGAATAATGCGAATATCTTGACCGCTATCTAATATAGATGTTTCATTAATAAAAATAGCTTTTTGTTGCTCAGGATTATCTTTTATTTTGACTAAAGCGTAGTCAGGGCGATTATTATAGCTGACAAAAGTCATATCTAGTTCAAATAAATCATTGTCTAACTGACTGCTGTCAGCATTGTAGTTAAAACGTATCCAAGCTTGTCTAACTTGAGTTTTGTTGAAAATGTGATTGCAGGTTAGTAATAGATTTTTACCTACCAATACTCCTGTAGCAATACCCATTCCTTTAGGTGATTCGATTCTGCAAACAGTGTTACGAGCCTTTAAAGCGTTGAGATTTTCCCAACCTCGTTCAGCTAATTTAGTGAATAATTTTATATCTTGGTCTTCAATCTCATAACTTTCTTTTCGATTTAGTAGATACTGTAATAATTTCACTATTGGGTGATGATCTATTCGCTGATTAGAGACTTTATAATCTTTAAACTTTGCTACTACTCTGTTACTGAATTCTACAGGATTACTAATAAAAATTAGAGGTCTAATAAACGAATCTTCAACACCAGATGAGCTAAATATACTTCTCCAACTAATTGCATTATCAAACCTTGTAGCAAAGAATTTTTCTAAACTATTCTCTAAACATACAACATCATTTTGATCTAAAAATATTTCCGGCTTCATGACGTTTTCATTTGTCCAACTTAAACTATAATTTGCAGTTGCAAATAACGGATTTTCAAAAGATTGAGTTACTCCAATAGATAATGAATTATTAATCTGTTTTAATGCTTCTGGCTGGTGGTAATTTTCTGAATTATGAGTATATTTTTCCTGTGTATCGCTAAATTCCATATTTAGTATCGCAGTACTCTCAGACTTAACAGATGTCTGCTGTTTGAAGCGATGCTGCAAATCTTGAATAAACTCTTCAGTAGAAGTTGATTTGAGACGATATTTATTCAAGGCTCTATCAATTGGTTTGAGAATATTTTCATAGAGATCATCGATATATTTCTCTCGTATATTATATGACTTATCTAGATTGAATGACCAGTAATAATACCATTGCCAAAGTGACCTAAAATTATTGGAGTGTGGAATAGGCATACCTATTGTTTGAAGGATACTTATTTGTAATATCAACTCTCGATAGAGTTTTCTATAATCCTCATCTTCAGATTTAATTAAATCATCAGTACGTCCCTGAATAGCAACCGAAATCATGATTCCCTTCAACTTTTTAATTTTTGCTACCAGGTTTTCAAATTGTGAGACTTGCCATTCGTCAACTAACTGTTGCTGAGATTTACCTGTAACATGATGTTGAAATACAACAATATCAGTTTGATTTAAAGTGGTAGTGTATAGGTCATGAACATATCCTGCTTTAGATGCATATCCCTTTTCTAAAGATGACCAACAATCGCGCCAATCCGAAAGAGATTGAAAAGGATTATAATTTTCGATTAGAACCCCTTCTTCTTCAAGAAATTCAATTATGTATATAATATCTTTGTAAAGTTTTGTATAGGTTTTCTCTTTCTCTTTAATGGGATTACGATATGCATCAGTCGCAACCGCAATCATAATTGATTGCAACTGTTGAATTTTGGTTAACAGTTCTTCAATTTGTGTTATTACCATAGACAATTTCGGTCTTCTTTAAATTCATATTTGCAACAGTACATTAGCAATTTTATTTATTTTTGATTGCAGAGGTTTTGTATATGCTCTATGAGCCGATTAATTTGGCTGTCCCTGTTGCGATCCCACTCACAAGACCAAATTCTGTAAATGCGCCAGCCTAATTTTTCTAAGACTTCTTGGCGGAGGCGATCGCGATCGCGTGCTGTAGGATATTCACTATAAGTTCTGCCATCACACACAATCCCTAGAAGAGACTCTTCTGTTTCCGCCTGGGAATTATCTATCACAACTAAGTCGATTGGGTAAGCTGAACGACCTACCCGTTTCTTAACTGCGTATCCCCTGTCTGTTAAAACCTGATATATATCTTCTTCAAAAGGTAAGTCTAAGTGAGACAAGTCATCATCACTCTTTTCATCTAGTTTTTGACCGCCACTTTGAACGTATGCAAAATACTTCTTAATCAATGCAGCTTGTGGACTGACTCCGGCGCTAATATTCACGTCTTTAATCGAAGCGACTAATACAAACTTGCATCTAGCGCGAGTTATTGCAACATTTAATCTTCGTTTCCCTAAATCTTGCTGTTTTTTACTGAAGTAACCAAAGCTGTGATTTAACTTACCTGGATTTTTGTTATCAAAACCAAAGCCAAAGCTTAGGAAAATCACATCTCGCTCATCACCTTGAACATCATCGATTGGTTTAACAAAGAACTTATCCGAGTTCTCTTGACAAAATTCCTCTATCTCAGGATGTTTAATACTTATTTGTTTGAGTTGTTCCCAGATGGCTTTTGCTTGTTGTTTACTTGAGGTAATAATACCCAAAGATTGCTGAGTGTGTTGTTTAAAATGCTGGACTGTCAGCTTTGCAATTTCCTCTGCTTCACGGATATTGTCTCCACGACCACCACGGTCATATATTCCCCCTTCAACCGGATGGAAATGTACGCCTCTGCTGGCATCTTTTACAGGGTTGGGGAAAGAAATAAGTTTTGAATTGTAAAACTCTTGGTTTGAGAAGGCAATTAGGCTTTCGTCTTGGCTGCGATAATGCCAACTTAAAGTACGAGGTATCATAATTGATAAATTAGAACACTCATCAAGTAAATTTTCATAAAATTCTTGCTCTTCATCGTCGCTATCATCGGAGGCTGCACTTTCAAAATAAGAGGTTGGCGGTAGCTGCTGGTTATCGCCAACAAGGGAGCATCCCATTTTTGCAGAAATACTGATTCATGAGTGTAGTATGGGGAGAACACAATACTGACTTAAACCATAGGCATGACCCCCGAAGAAAAAGAACGGTTACAAGCAGCAGTAAAAGAAAT
>NZ_NOLK01000159.1:0-18683 GCF_002245985.1 Nostoc sp. 'Peltigera membranacea cyanobiont' 232 | reverse complement strand
GAGTCCCGCAACTTGTTCTGGCTAGTGTTGTTATCTCTTCGCCGCCGCTGATTTGTAGTTGGTGGTGGCGGTGGCGGTGGCGGCTCTGGTGTTGGTTTAGGCTCAGGTAGTGGTATTGCTGTAGGTATAAGAAGTGGTACTGGCACTGGTGGAGGAACTGGTACTGGCACTGGCGGTGGCATTGGTAGTGGTACTGGTACTGGCATTGGTAGTGGTACTGGCATTGGTAGTGGTACTGGCAGTGGTACTGGCTCAGGAATTGGCAGTGGTATCGGCTCAGGCTCTGGCAGTGGTACTGGTTCAGGAATTGGCTCAGGCTCAGGCAGTGGTGCCGGCTCAGGAATTGGCTCAGGAATTGGCAGTGGTATCGGCAATGGAGTCGGAAACCGTCCGCCAGTAGCAACAGCGCCAATCGCACCAACACCTCCAAAAATTAACACTTCAGGTAATGGTAATGGTAATGGTCGTGCAGCCTGCCGCGAATGTAATGCCAAGTATCCAGAGGCAGCAAGACGGCGAGGTGTTGAAGGGAGAGTAGAAGTAGCTGTCGATACTGATGCACAAGGCAATGTGACTAATGTGCGGATTGCTCGTTCTAGTGGAAACCGCGACTTAGATGAAGAAACCGCCAGGCAAGCGCGTGAGTGGAAATTAAAACCCGTAGAAGGAGGCAGACAAGGAGTCTCGATTGCCACTGAATTTGCTATAAAAGGTTCGCAGCGATCGCGCCAAGTTCAAGAACGGCAAGCACAAAGACAAGCACAAGAGAGAACCCAGCAGACAACAGCTGCTAACTCCACAGAAGAAGCTCCAAGACGTAGGCGACGAGAATTGGCACCTTCATCTAATGAAGCTACAGCTACAAAACCAGCCGAAGCTAGAGCCACAAAACCGGCAATATCTGGGTTTAGTAGACGGTTGGAACCTCAAAGAGGGGAAAATTCTGCTACAAGCTCTAGCACAACTCGCACTCAAGGAAGCGCTAGAGAGTCTTTACGCCGCATCCGGCGCGAGCAAACGGCTACCGATTCATCACCAAAGCCACAACCAACTACAAATCAGCGGCGGCGAAGAGATAACAACACTAGCCAGAACAAGTTGCGGGACTCTTTGCGCCGTTTACGCCAACAACCTCAATCGCAACCTGCTGCTTCATCTACTGCTCCTAGTCAGCAGTAGAGCGAGAAAACTTACTGGAATCATAATTTGATGAGCGATCGCCCACCGCTTCCTGTTTTTAGGAGGCGGTTGTTTTTTAGGCAGAAATCATGGCTTTCTTAAGCATTACCCTTCTACCATTAGGAGTGTAGTAATTTTATGTTGGGCAGTTAGACATACTATGTGCTAATCAATAGTTGTAAATAATTCCCTACTTTCCCATCCGCAATTTCTCTGATGAGGGGGATGAAAATTGCCTGCGCCTAAGAAATAGTCTTAGTGCTTGCTCATCACCGATTATATGCTGAAAGGATAGTCAAGGGATAACTCTCAATTTGTTCATCTGCATTTTATGCTAGATGTCAAATTCACTGATTTGAATAAAACTTCTACATAAACACACACTGATGCACTTTGATTTGCTTGAATAGCTATATTGATAGGACATTGATTCGACGGCAATTCACAATCCTGATTATGGCAAGTAAATTCATTGATGTTAGGGAATATACTGTCAGGGCGCACAAAAGACAGATTCATACTCGTGTTTTCCAGTTTGTCTGTAAAGAGTGTAACGATCTGACAAAGCGTGAGACTTTTGGCCCTCGACCTTTATATTGTGAGAGATGTCGGCCTCCCCAACCGCCGAAGAAATCCCAGCCAACATCTCACAAAGCAAAACCCAGAGCAATGTCTTACAAAAGTGACATCGATTTAAATTGATAAAAGCCTTATGACTCAAAATGGACAATTAGAACCACCTCCGGGCACTTTTCTCTCACCATTGTTGGAATTACGAGACTATTATGCTCGCCTTACAGAAGAGTATGAACGCCTCTTTGTGCAGGCGCGATCGCAACTGGATCATGTAGAAGCGTTGTTGTCTAACTGGTCTTATTCTGATAGCAATAAGCAGATATCAAGACTGACGGCGGCTGATGAAATCTCAAATGTTTCCCAAGAAGGCTCTCTGCGGTTTTTATCACCGCTTGATGACATCCACGAAATCAACTTGGAAGAGTCTCTACAGTCAGAAGTCACATTAGATCGGCTTGAGATCGATAATTCCTTTTCTGCTGCTGTTGATACAAAAGACAAAAAACTTCCCAGTACATCGTCAGATGCAAAGATTGCGCCAGAGAACAACGATAGTTCAACGAAGGTGGCGGAAATTCCCATGCTACCCCAGTATAATCACGCGATCTCCCGAATGGAAGCCATCAAACAGCTATTGCAAGAGCAGATAGGTACTGTCTGTCATATCGATTTTATCGTGCGATCGCTTTATGGAGAGTTAGATGCCAATCTCTTCAAAGTAGTTAAAGGTAGGGTTCAATCTTCCCTTACCCAAGGTAGAGAAAGGAATTATTGGGTAACTATTCCCGATGAGCCAGGTTGTTATACTCTGGATTTAAGTTTGGTAGCCCCAAGTAATCGCAATGGTGCTTCTAGAAGCAGCAAAAACAAAAACAAGAAGCCTTTCCTACCTCCAACAAAAACAGTACCAATGCTCAAAGCTTTTGAGGGTCAATTCTTAATTGATGCTCTCACCTCTTTGTTTGAAGAAAATCCAGGTAAAGTTTTCAGCGTTGCTGAAGTCATCGCCGGAATTTATGGAGAACTAGATTCTCAGCAAACTAGAGAGATCAAAAATAAGGTGCTGAATGAATTATCTAGAGGCTATCGGACAGGTAGATTCTCTAGGGTTCCTAACCAAATTGGCTTCTATACTTTGGACTCAAATCTGATCTTGAAGGGTAGTTCTCGTTAAATAAATTGGTCATAGGGCATGGGGCATTGGACATTGTTATACTGCCCCTCTGCCTCTTCCCCACTACCCACCTATCCCAAAAACAGCTTATATGCTGGATTCTTGTTTTCATCCCAATAACGATAGCCCAGATTATCGAGAAAAGCTTGCCACTCTCCCATCTCGTGGGGGGGAACCTGGATACCGACAACAATTCGTCCGTAGTCTGCGCCATTGTTGCGGTAGTGAAAAAGACTAATATTCCAGTCGGGACTCATGGAAGTCACAAATTTCATCAATGCGCCAGGACGTTCGGGAAACTCAAAACGGTAGAGTAATTCATTGTGAGCCAAAGGAGAGTGCCCACCCACCATGTGCCGCAGATGTAATTTTGTTAGTTCGTCATCTGTTAAATCAAGGGTTTCAAATCCTTGAGCTTCAAAGGTTTCTACCATCTTTGCAGCATCAGCACGGTTTTGAATTTGCACACCGACAAAAATATGGGCTGTTTTTTTATCAGCAATACGATAATTAAATTCAGTAAGATTACGGTTGCCAATACATTCACAAAACTGGCGAATACTTCCCCGTTCTTCAGGAATTGTGACTGCAAAGATGGCTTCCCGGCGTTCTCCTAATTGTGCCCGTTCTGCCACAAAGCGGAGGCGATCGAAATTCATGTTTGCACCGCAAGCAACAGCAATTAAGGTTTGTCCTTCGATTTGTTCTCGTTCAGTGTATGCTTTGGCAGCTGCGATCGCCAATGCACCAGCTGGTTCTAAAATGGATCGCGTATCCTCAAACACGTCTTTAATCGCAGCACAAGTATCGTCTGTACCCACCAAAATAATTTCATCTACATACTGCTGACATAAACGGAAGGTTTCTTCACCTACTTCCCGCACCGCCACGCCATCAGCAAATAACCCCACTTGGGATAAACGCACCCGATGTCCAGCTTTGAGCGATTGAGACATAGCATCAGCGTCTACAGGTTCAACGCCAATAATTTTGATTTCAGGACGCAATCGTTTCACATAAGCCCCAATCCCAGAAATCAAACCGCCTCCTCCAATTGCGACAAAAATTGCATGGATGGGTTGCTGATATTGCCGTAAAATTTCCATGCCGATGGTTCCCTGTCCAGCAATTACATGGGGATCGTCAAAGGGATGAATAAAAGTCAATCCTTTTTCCACTTCTAATTCACGGGCATAGCTATAAGCATCGTCGTAAGTGTTTCCATGTAACACAACCGCCCCGCCCCTCATTCTCACCGCGTCTACCTTGACTTGGGGTGTGGTTATTGGCATGACGATAATCGCTTTGGTTCCCAAGCGATTAGCTGCAAGGGCAACTCCTTGAGCGTGGTTCCCCGCAGATGCTGCAATTACACCCTTCGCCAATATATCTGGTGGTAGTTGCACCATCTTGTTATAAGCACCCCGCAGTTTAAAGGAAAATACTGACTGCATATCCTCACGTTTCAACAGGAGTTGATTATTTAGCCGCGCAGACAAATTTGGCGCATACTCCAGTGGTGTTTCCTGGGCAACATCATATACACGGGCAGTCAGGATTTGGATGAGGTAGTCGCAATACATGGGTGTCAAGGTGTGAGCAAAAGCCGGATGAAAACTAATTTTACGTTACAAGCGATCGCACTGGTTTTATTTAATTACCCTCTCTCGAAATATTGAGCCAATAAAATTTAAAAAGTACTAGTATTATTGGAAGAGAAATCAGTCAGTAATTGATTTTTTTTGTTACCTCAAATTTCGTGCGATCGCTGGTAGGTTGATTTTAAAAGAATTTCGTCAACTGTCGGAATATTTAACTCAACAGATAAGTATAATGTTACTTATGAACATAAGTTTTCAATTTATGATAAAGTATGCATAGAAGATTAAATTCGGCTGTGTAGTTTGTTTTTATATATACTTGTATTACAGACCTCTCCGCATCTAAATCTCTACACCCTCTGATTCTGGAGACATTATTATGTCAATTTACGTCGGTAATCTATCTTACGAGGTTAAAGAAGATGACCTCCGGCACGTTTTTGCAGAATACGGAACGGTAAAAAATGTTCAATTGCCTATCGACCGAGAAACAGGTCGAATGAGAGGTTTCGGCTTTGTAGAAATGGAATCAGACGCACAAGAAACAGCAGCAATTGAAGCCCTTGATAATGCTGAGTGGATGGGTCGGAGCTTAAAAGTTAATAAAGCTAAACCCAAGACTGATGGAGGTTCCTCTGGCGGTAGACGAGGTGGTGATGGTGGTTCCTCTCGCCGCTATTAAGGTCTAAAAGTAAGAGTTTAACTCTAAGGTCTTGAGGGCAGATAAAGCGTCTGCCTTTTTTGCTTTGATTGACTGGCGTAAGAGAAGTTTCTGCAATTGATTATAAATTTTTTTTATGAAGTTATGCTAACGCATAGCTTACCGTAGGTATCGTTTTTTTACAGGTGTAGCAACCATGAACCCAGAAGCTAAACATATTGTTAGCGAACTAAGGCATAAGTTCTACTGTAACTTTGCTGCTACTATGAATATGCCGGTGAGCATAACTGGTACATCTTATAGTAGTAATTCACCGATCGCATCTTGGATGGATCGTAGGGAAAGACTGAACTATGTAAATGTATATGCTTATACAGCACCTGATGAATTTGTCCCCTTCCGCCCATTCATTCTTCGACTGGCTATAAATAAGAGTGCTGGGAGAGTGGCAACATTCAGAAAAGGACAAGTCTGCCGAGGTCTTAATTTAGTGTGGGATTTCGAGTTAACTGTACTACCAAAAGAAATTTTAGACTTTCTTCCCTGGATAGTTAACTTAGTTGAGGCTCATGATAAAGGTTCGTCCTTATTGCTACAATCACCACCTCATTCGTTTGAATTCAAAGTGCCAGAGGTTGGGTTATTAAATAATGCCTGGACTCAGAAAGCTTGGCTTCTTGCAAATTCGACAATATCCTAATAATTGGTGCTTAAGTTGCTTTTAGTAACCGACTAAAAATATCCGTGCTTGGGCTTTGTTTGCCCAATAATTAAAGTAGCGAGACTACTTTGGAGAACGTCCCCAACTTTTGTAAACTTTTAAACGAAAATAGTTAACGATGCACGAGTGCTAGAAGGTTCTCTTCATTCGCCTGCTAATCATACAACTCGCGTATTAATACCTGCTATATACCTGATAATTAATAAGGCAATCTACAGAGAGCAAAGATGCAGACTCTCCAAAAACTCTCCCTTCCAAGTATGGGCTGCGGGACTTGGGCCTGGGGCAACCAACTGCTTTGGGGATATGACGAAAGTATGGATGACCAGTTGCAAGCGGTGTTTAACCTTTGCGTAAACAACGGTGTGACTTTATTTGATACAGGTGATTCTTACGGAACTGGGAGATTGAATGGTCGAAGTGAGTTACTGCTGGGACGATTCAACCGAGAATATGTAGGTTCAAACAAAGAAAATATTTGTATTGCGACTAAACTTGCTGCTTACCCGTGGAGATGGACACGCAACTCAATGGTAAGGGCTTGCAAATCATCTGCCCAACGCCTAGGAAAAAACGTAGATTTGGTACAAATGCACTGGTCAACAGCAAATTATGCTCCTTGGCAAGAAGGAGGGCTGTTAGATGGTCTTGCCGATTTGTATGAGCAAGGACTAGTCAAGGGAGTGGGATTATCGAATTATGGGCCTAAACGGCTCAAACAAGTGCAGAAAAAGTTTGCTGAACGAGGTGTTCCTATTACTACTCTACAAGTTCAGTACTCTTTGTTGTCTACATATCCTGTCACCCAATTGGGGCTTAAAGACCTTTGTGATGAATTGGGAATTAAACTGATTGCCTACAGCCCTCTAGCTTTAGGACTACTGACAGGAAAATATTCTGAGCAAGGCCCTTTGCCCAAAGGCCTCCGAGGTTTGTTATTTAGGCAGATATTAACGGGAATGCGTAGACACGGAACGGCTTCTGCTGGGAAATCGCTTTTGCTATGTTTGCAAGAAGTCGCACAGTTCAGAAACAAAACCATGTCACAGGTAGCAATTAATTGGTGCATCTCTAAAGGAACCATTCCCATCCCTGGAGCAAAGAGTGTGGAACAGGCGAGGGAGAATATTGGTGCGTTAGGTTGGCAATTAAATGTTAGTGAAATTGCAGAATTGGATAGGGCGGCGGCAAATACAGACAAAAAAATGGTACAAAATATTTTTCAAACTCAGTAGAACAACTCCCTTTTCCAGAAGCAACCTCACAGGTAATCGATATCAATACTGAAGTGATTTTAAATTTTTAATTGGAACAAAGCGACCATGACTGCTGCTGTCTTTCTAGAAAACGTCTACAAGTTTTATAACAATGTACCTGTAGTTAATGACCTGTCATTCAAAATTGAAGCGGGGGAGATATTTGCTCTACTTGGCCCGAACGGTGCGGGTAAATCAACCACAATTCGGATGTTGACTACACTCACGAAACCGTCCCAAGGACGGATAGAAGTCGGTGGATATGATGTAACGAACCAAGCAATGCTAGCAAAACAAAGTATTGGTGTAGTCTTGCAGCAAATCAGTGTGGATAACGATTTAAGCGTTTGGGAAAATATGGAACTGCATGGGAGACTACATCACATTAGCAACCCGCAGCGACAAAAACTGATTAATCAATGGCTAGAGTATGTTGAGCTAGCAGAAAAACGTGATGATTTGGTAAAAACCCTGTCTGGGGGGATGAAACGACGGTTGCAGATTGCGAGAGCTTTATTGCATCAACCGCAAATTTTGTTTTTGGATGAACCAACCGTAGGATTAGACCCCCAAACCAGGCGACGACTCTGGGAAATTATTCGAGATTTAAATAAACAAGGGATGACGATGCTACTGACGACCCATTATATGGATGAGGTCGAATTTTTGTGCGATGCTTTTGGCTCTACTAAGCCAGGACGCATCGGTATTATGGATGGCGGTAGGCTGATTTCTTTGGGAACTTTACAACAGCTCCGTTCTGTTCACGGTGAAGGTTTGGTGATGAAGCAATTGGGTTTGTCTGAAGTGGGGACTGATAGTGCGCGTAGTTGGGAATATTTGTTTTTCCCATCTTTAGAAGAAGCGAATATCTACTTGAATGAACAGCCCGATAAAACCGGAATGATGGTGCGTCCCTCTAACCTGGAAGATATTTTTGTGGAATTAACGGGACGCAAGTTAGATTAACCTCATCCTCCTAACTGTCGCAGCATGGCTTCTACTCTGTCTACTCCTGCTGAGTCATTGCGCCGCTTGTACAAGTCGCGGGCTTTTTGAAGCGAGCTGTTGGCTTGTTTGGCTTGTCGTCGCTGTTTATACATTGAACCCATCAACTCATAAGTTTGGGCATTGTTCTTATCCAAGTCGATTGCTTGTTGGTATGCCCAGGTAGCAGCACTATAGTCTCCCATCCGAGATTGGGTAACAGCCAATCCTAAATAGGCGTTAACGTTGTTACGGTTCAGTTGTATGGCCCGACGGTAGCCTTCTTTTGCCCCAGGTGTGTCTCCCAAATTGGCTTTGATGTAACCCACAGCGTAGTAAAAATCACTATTGTTAGGGTTGATGGCGATCGCACGACGATAAGATGTTAGTGCTGCCTGGTAATTTCCCTGTTGAGCGTATAAGTAGCCAATACCTGAATGAATTTTAGCATTTTTGGGATCTAGGCTAGCTGCTTGCTGATAAACTGCGATCGCACCACCATAATCTCCACCATCCACTAATCTCCGTCCTTCTTCTAGTAGTTGCTTTAATTGTGGGTTTTTAGCTTGCGCCACTAATACCTGAGCCTGAGCCACTGAAGGTATAGTGAAGGCAAAACATCCTAGTAACACCACGCTAAACACAAATGATGTTGGCTTGTACACAGTAAATTTCCTGAAATTTTAGAGGACTTTTTTCTTGTACATTAAAACAAAAATCTGGACTTTTGAAAACTGTATTTCTTCGTATTGATTAAGATGTGAATAGTTCATCTCATCTTTCCTTTACAATCAGCATTACACCACAGAGTTTTTACTGAATAATCAAGTGTAAGATGTCAAGTTCAGATGAAGTTACCATACATATAAATCATTAAAACAACAAAACAACACTTTGGGTATCAGTATATATACGTGTCATCTCTAAAAAATACAGGTATCTAACTTAATCCTAGAGAGATAAGCTAAAACACATCTAATTTGCATATTCAAATTTGCTCAATATCTTGTGGGGATGGGCATCTTGCCCGCCCTGATTATGCAACTTAAATGCCGATTAGCTTAATACTCCAATCTGAGAGGCTTTAGCATTGATTCCTGTTTGTGATTTAATTTAATAATTCTTTGACCTTTTTTTAATTAAAACTTAAAAATTAAAAATAATAATAATTTTTAATTAATTAATTTGGGGTACAAACCCCCACTGAATCAAAGATTCAGTGGTCTACAATAAGTGGGGGTTTGAACCCACCACTTATTGCAATTTTTAATTAATAATTTTTAATTTTTAATTGGAGCGTTCGCGCAGCGTCTCGTAGAGAAGCGACTTGACCCTGTATTCAATTTTTCTCACATTTTTAGTCATTGATACTATCTTTTAGGAAACTGCCTTCCAGACGTTTACATCCTATTTTGTTCATTACACGGTAAGATAAAATTAACAAGCAAAATGTCCCTTCAAATCCTAGCCTTTAGTTAGGACAATACTATAAATAAGAGCGCATTTGCGATCGTAATCTACAATTTTGTAAGAGGATGTCGATGAGCCTGTATCAATACACACTATTTTTGTACATAATATTTTGATAATAAATATAGTAATCCGATTTGATTCCTGAAATTATCTGCGTAGGTAGGGAACAGGGAATAGAAAAGAGGGGTATAGATGTGTACTGAATCTTGTTCAAAAATCAAATGTCCGATATCAAATCTCAACCTTATATGCCATCTAGGAGACTAATTTATGATAATAACCACCACTGATGTAATTCAAGGAGCCGTGATTGAGTCATATTTAGGTATTGTGACAGCAGAAGTAGTCTACGGCAGCAATTTCTTACGGGATTTTTTGGCTGGTATTCGGGATATTATTGGTGGACGCACTGCTAGCTATGAGCGTCTATTTGAGCAGGGTCAACGCAAGGCACTAGAAGAATTAGAACAGCGAGCGCAACGTTTAGGAGCGAATGCAGTAATTGGGATTGAAATTGATACTGGTACAATCAATCTTGACCAGTCAGGAGTTCTTTTGCTGATTACTGCCACAGGCACTGCTGTGAGGATGCGTTAATTTTTGATTATCTTTACTTTTGACAATTGTTACAGAGGTTACAAACTTTTGTCTTGAGTCTAATTGTATACACAATTAAAGCTTTTTTCCATAGAAATTAATAATTATATTATAATTTAAAATTTTTTATATTAAGAATGTCTAAATAATTATTCAGACATTAATATTGAAGAAGAACGTAATTTTGCTTTCTGCTTTTTTGGGAATACCACATTCTTTAACAAGTGAATGTTAGCTGCCTTTAGTTATTCCCACTCGGAGAAGGGGATTAGGAGGTTAGATTTTCTACATACATATACCTCACCGAATAAAAAATGGCTTAGAACGAGTCACCAATGTCTTTCCTCTGGCCACCAAGCTGACTGATGAATTATGAATTGTGTTGACTAGCTTTTAGTTCGGGGAAAGTCAACGTCCAATTCTTATTATCATCGATCTGAAAGTACAAACCTTGGAAAATAAGCCGTAGAGCGGTTCGAGTTCTAATAAATTTTCTTACTAGATAAGTTCCTGGTTCAGCAAAGATATCATTAAAGCTTTTTTGATAACCAAATTGTTTTGAACAGTAATTACCAGCACCTTCAACTGTTAACACAAAAAACTCGGCTTGTTTGTATTCATCAGGAATCATAAAGATTCCATATATATGATGACGACCACGCCACGGCTGAATAATAACCTTAGTTGCATGTACCTGGAATTTTGTAGTTTTTGATGCTAAAAAAGCCTTGGGATTACAAGCAGAATCATTCACAGGCCACCACACTGTAGTAATAATCACAGAGAATAGTAAAATTAAAAAATAGCGGAGTCTGCGATGCATAAAGCCAATAAAATTTGTTGATGCGGTCGGTAGAATTTGATGAGTAATGATAGTCCAGCTACAGCAGTAAGACTATCTACCTACAACACCTTCTAAGAGGATGTTTGAAAAATCATCTTGCTGGTATCAAAAGTCTTAGATCCCTCTAAATCTCCCGATAAATTGGGAGACTTTGATTCTTCCCCCAATTTATCGGGGGGTTAGGGGGGATCTAAAAGTGTCTAAAGTTACAGCGAAATACTTGTTCATTCAACCTCTAATGGCAAAGACAAAACATTAAGCAGGCGATTAATTTTTTTGTAAAAAAATTGCAGATTGTATATGCGATCGCTTACTGTGTTTTAGAGCTTCCTTACAGTATTAAACCTAGCTGAGAAACAACCAGGCTTTTGTGGCTATTAACACTGATTTATGTTCAAATTTTTCGCTGTAATTAATTCTACAATTTGTTGATTTTATTATGCTTTTGATGAGCTTTATTCTCATCAGCAGATGCTTTGATACTAGTTTTATATGAGGCTGCGCTTGATTCATGTAGGGACAATACTCTGCTGGTACTCTGTTGGATAACTCGTAGAGTAGCCCCTTCTCTAGGAGACGCTCCGCAAATGCGTCTGCTCTCACAGCCTGTAGTTTACATAACTCTTATAAGCGCATCTTCAAATAGAAATGGTATAGGACGGAGCGATCGCTATCAATTTCAGGAAAAAAGCTACTTTTATTTCTCGGCAATGAATAGGGTAATTAAATACACAAATATTTATTAGACATTTCCGAAAACAGATAAAAGATTTTATATTGAGAATTTTTAAATAAATAACTCTTCAGATATTAATTAATAAAAGCTAAGATGTATTAAAAGATTGTTACACCAATCTATTGGTTATTACTAAATATATATCCATCAACTATTTCTATCGATAGATATTAAAATAGATGATTTAGTTATTTAATCTTAAACAGGAACATGAATATATTTGATTGAGTTTGCTGGAACAGCACTGGAGAACATAAACTATGTCATACGTAAATCGGACAGGTAATGACGTTATTCCTAACGAGCCTGTTATTGCAGGTCGGGTAGCTGAATATCACGATCTTGTTCGCTGGGGGCCGATTATTTCTGGTTTGTTGGTTTCTTTAGCCACTCAATTAATATTAAGCGCCATAATTGCTGCTGTTGCGGCAGGCGCAGTTGAAGGTTCAGGTGCACCGAGAACAATTGCACCTAACGCTGCGGGTAATGCGGGGCTTTGGTCAACTATCGCTTTACTAATTTCCCTATTTACTGGTGGTTGGGTTACAACCCGTGCTTGTGGGCCGATGAACCGCAATACAGCTCTTCTTAACGGCGCAATTCTTTGGGCAACGACTTTGGCAGTTAGCTCATGGCTGTTAGCAAGTGGAGTATCTGGTGCTTTTGGTGTTGCTGCCTCTAACGCTGGAGAAGTTATAAATCAGGTACAACAACAAGGTGGTGTTAATGTACCACAAGCAAACATCAGTGCCCAACAAGCTAGGGAAGCGGCAGCTAATTTACGTTCGGGATTATGGTGGTTTGTCTTTGGTTCTTTGTTGGGTTTAATAGCCTCAATGATTGGAGCCGTAGCTGGTGCTCGCAGTCCCCGGACTAACAATTACAATCCTTAAAGTATTCTCTGAAAAATTAAATATTATTTATTTTAAATAAAAGCGCCTTGAAAAAAGGTGCTTTTTGTTTATTCTTTAGCAAGTAAGAATTCAAAATTTAATTATGAACTAAGAAATGGATGACTAAACGGGTTTAAATCCCCCATTTGAAGATTCTATATTCTCTTATAAGTGCATCTTCAAACAGAAATGGTATCAGAGATCGGGGCGATCGCTATCAATTTCAAGCTGCTTTTATCTCTTGCCCATCAATGGGGTAGTCAAATACACAAATATCCGTTATATTCCCGTAAGTAACATTTGGTATAAATATTTATGGGAAGAAGTTGGGAAAGTCTTAAGACAGTTGCAGGTTTCTTGGGTGCGTTGGGTAAAACCCTTGCCGTAGGCATCACACTTACACAGTTTGGGGCAAATACTTCGGCAATTGCGGCTGACACCGTTGTTGTGCGTTTAGGTTTATTTACAGAATCCATTTCCCTGGCTGAGTTGCAAAAGGCTGCAAAAACTGGAGAATTACCTGAGAGTCTACAGCCTTTTACTAAAGGATTACCTGAACAACAACGCCGCTTCTTGTTGGGGGCATTGGGCATGAATATACCGATGAATGTTGTCACCATTGATAAGTTAGCTAATACCCAGATTGGCACAAGTATTCTCAGTGACTTCGCTACAGCCTTAGCCCGAAAGGACAAAGCTGGAGTTCAAGCACTAAGAGCAGGATTAGTATTAGGCTCTGCTGCACCGCAGGGTCTTTCTATACTAAGTTTTATCGCCGCTTATCCTAGTAAACGCTTAGAAATTGATTTGCCCCAGGCTTTTATAGTTGCAGGGAATTTGAATACAGCTTTTTGGCGCACGCAGCAATTTATGCTAGCCATCGCTCCCCAACTCGACCCCAAAACACCGCAAATTCCTTTCACTTTTGATCCCAGCCAACCAGGAAACGCTGAAGTAAAAATACTCAACTTAAGCCTGAATGACCAAAAGCGCGATCGTAAAATTCCAGTTGATATTTACTGGTCAACTGCTGCAACTCCCGACAAACCCATAATTGTTTTTTCTCACGGCTTTGCGTCAGTCCGCACGGACTTGCGTTACCTAGCAGAACATTTAGCATCCCACGGTTATGTAGTCGCTGCTTTAGAACATCCCGGTAGTAATGGGGAAAATACTAACTTAGCATTACAAGGCAAAACCAGAGTTATGAAACCTCAAGAGTTTTTGGATCGCCCTCAAGATATTAGTTTTGTTCTTGATGAATTAGAAAAGCTCAACCAAACAGCTAATAATCCACTGCAAGGAAAACTTGCAACCAATAAAGCGATGGTTGTTGGTTATTCTTTTGGTGGTGCTACAGCTTTAGCACTTGCTGGAGCCGAATTACAATTAGAACATCTGAAACAACGCTGCAAAAAGAACTTGACTATTTTGAGTCTGGGAGAAAATATACAGTGTATTGCTCAAGAACTACCAGAAAATAGCTATCAACTACGAGATCCCAGAATCAAACAGGCGATCGCTCTCAATCCTACAACTTCTCTGATGTTTGGCGAAACTGGGTTAACTAAGATACAAGTTCCTACCCTAGTATTAGCAGGTTCCGCCGATAAAACTGCCCCAGCTTTAACTGAACAGATTGTGGGATTTGACAAAATCCCATCCCCAAAATGGCTCGTTGGTATAGTTGGGGGTACTCATCTAAGTATAAAAGACCCTAGTACTACTTTGGATCAGGTAGGACAACCAAATACACCGATTAGTGGCGGTGAAGTTGTGGGTGAAAAAGCAGCAGATGTTCGCAAGTACCTTAAAGCTATAGCTTTAGCCTTTGCTGCACAGATGACTCCAGAAGCCAAAAACTACGCTGTCTTTCTGACACCAGATTATGCTCAGTTTGCTTCAACTCCTGCATTTCCATTTCGCCTAATTACACAGATTCCTCCTGATGATATGGCAATAGTGAAAGAATTTGTTAATAAATAAGAGACTTCCAATTAAAAAAATATCCAATCTTATAAGGGAGTCAGTCCGTTACGTTGATTGCAACCCAACTCACTGGCTCACCTCCTGACTTATCCTAATAACAAATTTTTACGCCAACTTACTTAAGTAATATACAGCTAGGACTAGCCCTTTCAAGGCGTTCAACGAAAATACCTTGTTTCAGTGCTATTATCCTAAGTTCTCCGCTCAGATTTTGGGCTTTTTGAAGGTTGAAATCATTAATCTTCGTTCCAAATTTTACCACCTTGAAAGGGCTACAGCTAGGATTTATATCTTGACAAATAAGACCAGACATGTATGACTTGAAAAACCATATTTGTCGTAGGGATAATTCATTTAGACTGAATTTTTGATATCTTACTTAAGTAAAATTATACTAACTTGATACTAAACCTATGGTTGCTGTTGAATCAATACTAAATTTTTACAGTATAAATAACTATTGAGACAGAAACTTTATAATATATTTGTTAAAAATAATAGAAGCTTGAGGGTGTAAAAAAGTAGGACTATCTGCTGGATAATACATGTGTATTCTAGCTAAAATGCCAGAAATAAATGAACACAAGTTGCTTGTTGCAAAAATATGTTTGTATATTGATTGGCTTAAGATTCTTTAGACTCACAAAAAGGCTTGAGCCTTTTTATCTGCTAAGTAGGTCGGCGCAATTAAAGCTCACTGGCATTCGCGTAGCGGCGACCATAGGAGAAGGCTGTCATTTATCCTTAGTCATTAGCATTAGTAAGGGCTTTAAGTCTGTTTATGTTTCGTAACATACTTAGGGTTTTTCACGCCAACTTACTTATAAAGGACAAAGCAGAAATTACAACATCCAGACGTATTTGTTTACTTAACTAATAATTAGTTTTAAACACATAAAATTGGATAACTATTTTTGACTTTTAAATCAACAACTTATTCAATTTTACACAAGCTCATGCAACTCTATACAACTCTTGAAATCGAACAACTTAAGCAACACGAAGACTTTCCTTACTTACTTGAAATTACGGAGTGGGTGAAAAACTTTTTAGGAAGACCTCATCCTAACTTAGGAAGACCCGGCGCAGTTTGTCCTTTTGTACCTTACTCTCTAAAGTCAAACAGTATTCGTCTAGCAGTTATTCGCACAAAAGATTTGTATCCAGAACAATTAGAAGAGGTTGTTGGACGCTACCGAAGTATCTTTCTTGGGATGGAAGTTAAAGAGCAAGAATTAGCAATTAATAAAGCTTTTTTAATTATCTTTCCTGACATTGATGAAGGAGCTTATCAAGTAATAGATAATGTCCAGCAAAAACTTAAACCTTTGTTTGTTGAATCAGGACTAATGATCGGAGAGTTTCATAGACGCAATGAAAGTTCTGGTCTGCATAACCCAAACTTTCGTCCACTTCGTAGTCCGATTCCCTTATTGGCTATCCGGTTTATGGTTGAGGCTGACCTCCCCTTTCTTCTGAGCCCGACCGATCCACACTTACGTATTAGGTATCTGGAAGCTTATTTAAAGCATTTTGGTCATAAATTTACAGATGAAACAAAGTTTAAAAATGCTTATCAAGCGTTAGCTTTAGCAAGAGAAGAACTTACAGCTATTGTCAGGTAATAACTGGGGCTACCCTGATTGAGCAAGTTATGTCTGTAAGTTCTATATCTATCCTTTAGACTTACGCACCGAAATCATCTTTTGAGACTGAGTGGAGAGTTTTGAGTCTTTAATGGTCAGAAGGTTTGGTGCAGACATCAAAAGCTCTCCTCTAGTCGCCATCGCGCGTAGCTTGTTTAAGACTAGAGTTAGGGTGGATGCTTACCCTTGAGGAACCAAACTCAGGAGTTCTTCAACCGTGAGATTGCGCTTAACTTTTACTGACTGATGCTTTACAGCATCCAGTACTGATTGAATTTCTGGCTGACTGAGGGTGATTCCATGTTCTTGCAGCACACTGAATATCAGATGCCGACCGGAATGTTTGCCTACAACAAGGCGACGTTCCCAACCAACATCTTCCGGCGCAAAGGGTTCGTAAGTACCCGGATTTTGCAATACACCGTGAGCATGAATCCCCGACTCGTGGGCAAAGGTATTTTCACCCACGATCGCTTTCCAGGGAGGAACTGGCCAGTTGGCAGCTTTAGCAACTAACCGAGAAAGTTCCAACAGCCGTTTTGTATCAATGCCCGTTTGGATACCGTAGATGTGTTTCAATGCCATCACGATTTCTTCCAGCGCCGCATTGCCAGCCCGTTCGCCGATGCCGTTTACCGTGGTGTTAACCGATAACGCTCCTGCTTCCAGACCAGCCAGCGAGTTCGCCATTGCCAGTCCAAAGTCATTGTGCGTGTGCATTTCGATAGGAATAAATAGATGATGCACAAGAGAGCGAACTTTGCTGTATGTAGTTAGAGGATCGAGAATTCCTACAGTGTCACAAAAGCGAAACCGGAAAGCTCCCAACTCTTGAGCATAATACGCCACATCTAGCAAAAAAGATTCATCGGCTCTGGAAGAATCTTCTCCACCAACAGATACAGCTAAACCGCGATCGCAAGCGAAATTTATTGCATCCCGCAAACGATCTAGCATTTTCTGCTGCTTACCCCCAAACTTGGCGGCAATCTGAATTTCTGAGACGGGAACGGAAATATGCACCCGTTCTAAACCACAATCTATTGATGCCTGAATATCAGACAAATTAGCCCGGTTCCAGCCCAGTAATTTGGCTTTTAATCCCAGATTAGCAATGGTTTTGATTGACTCTGCTTCTTCTTGTCCCATTGCCGGAACGCCAATTTCCAATTCTGGAACACCAATAGCATCAAGAAAGGTGGCGATCGCAATTTTTTCTTCAACGTTAAAAGCTACACCTGCCGCTTGTTCGCCATCTCGCAAGGTTGTATCGTTAATTTGAATCGGATGTTTGTTCATCGAGAAATGATGATTCATGATCGGCTAATTTGTTGGGTGATTTTGATTTACTTGAGTAATTCCTAATTGAAGGATAGAGCAACTAACTTGAGTTGTGGAAACTAAAAGACATATTCCTTAGCCGTGGGTTAATAATTACAAATTACTTTCTTCTCTCTGAGACGCTCCGCGAACATAGCGGTAGCGGTGTAGGAGCGTTATTACGAATTAGGAATTACGAATTACTAAATATTTGGGCGTTGCTAAATTATGGGATGATTTCACCCGATGTTGAACAAATTATTAATAGTTTCAGTCGTTAATCCATCCCGCATTTATGCAACGCCGGCAAAAGAAGGTAAAATCAAGACCAGTTTACAAGGTAGTCATACCCGCTCCTGTAAATTTTGGACTGCAACTAAGATTTTAAGTGGTATTAAAAATGCGATCGTCATTTCTCACGGGCCGAGTGGCTGTGCTTATGGTGTCAAGCGGGCATAAGCCAAAAATGTTAAGCCAGAAGCCGTTACAGGCTGCGCGAAACACGGAATCGTCTTGGCAGAAGTCGCTACAGGGAAGGCAGAAGTCGCTACAGGCTGCGCGAAACACGGAATCGTCTTGGCAGAAGTCGCTACAGGCTGCGCGAAACACGGAATCGTCTTGGCAGAAGTCGCTACAGGCTGCGCGAAACACGGAATCGTCTTGGCAGAAGTCGCTACAGGGAGGGCAGAAGCCGTTACAGGCTGCACAAAACACGGGACTTCCAAATAAAAAAATACTCAACTACTTTTTGTGGGGTGGGCAAGAGGGGCAGAGGGGAAAAAACTTGGTATTTGAACTCTCCCACTAGCGAACCTCACGGGCGAAGTAATAAGTAAGAAGTAAGAAGTAATAAGTAAGATTCATTACTCGTTAATCATTACTCATTACTCATTAGGGACTTCCAAAAAATAAAATATACAGTAGGGTGTGTTAGGCGAAAGCCGTAACGCACCGAGATATCTGGCGGTGCGTTACGCTGTCGCTAACGCACCCTACAAAATTGGATATTTTTTTAATTGGAAGTCCCTTA
>NZ_NOLK01000158.1:0-18792 GCF_002245985.1 Nostoc sp. 'Peltigera membranacea cyanobiont' 232 | reverse complement strand
GGACTGGGGACTGAGGACTGGGGACTGGAGACTGGGAAATAACTCAACATAATTACGAATTACGAATTACGAATTACGAATTACGAATTACGAATTACGAATTACGAATTACGAATTACGAATTGTTAATGCCCCATGCCCAATTTAGAGAGAACTAACCCTGGTATGGATTACCGATTCTGTCTACGGAGACGTTGGAGGAGAATGGTAAACGACCTGGATTTAAGCGTGGTTCGGCTGCATAGCCGACAGGAACAACAACAGCGATCGCTAAATTTGGATTATCCCCAGCATCAATCACTTCCTTTACCTTATCCTCAATCCAACCGTTCATAAAACAAGTTGATAATCCCAAACTTTCTGCTGCTAACACCAAATGGGTAGCGGCGATGATGGCATCTTTGATGGCATATTCGCGTCGCTTGTCGCCTAGCCCAGCCTGAAATTGCGGGATGGCGGTTTTAAAGTAATTTACCGTGCCTTCATTCCATGCACCAGTTTCGAGTCCCTGCTCTATAATTGGGGTCAAGTTTTCTTCGCTGGCGTTGGGATCGGCGGCAAAAACAAAGGTTACAGGTGCTTGAATAATTTGCTGTTGATTAAAAGATGCGGCTGACAGTGCTGCTTTTTGCGCCTCATCTTGCACAAGAATAATTTGCCAGGACTGGATGTTATAGCTGCTGGGCGCTGCTACGGTCAACTCTACCAGTTGCTTGAGTAGTTCTGGGGTAATGGGGTCTGGTTTAAAAGTTTTGATTGAACGACGTTTAGCGATCGCACTGGGTACATCTAAAGGTTGGATTTGAGTGATCGGACTCATGAGATTCTCCTGATAATTGAGTTATTGACCAAATAATTCGTAATTAAGGTACAACCAAATCTATTTATTCATGAAACCAAAATAAAAATTATTCCCTGTTTCAGAATAAACAACTTGCCTACATTCCTCACAAGGAAGACTCATAATTACGAATTATGAACTACGAACTACGAATTACGCCTTAGCTACCGGCTCATTAGCAGCTGACAAAAATGGATAGTCTGTATATCCTTCTTCACCGCCACCATAAAAACTTGCTTGATTTGCTTCATTTAGTGGTGCATTCAAAGCCAAGCGTCGGGGTAAATCTGGATTTGATATAAATAACGTGCCAAAGGCAACTAAATCGGCTGCTTTGCTTGCCAGTACAGCATCACCTTTTTCACGGGTATAACCACCATTGACGATGAGTGTACCTGTAAAGCGATCGCGGATATGACTGGTGGGTACAATTATCCCGCCATGTCTAATATCTGCCTCTGTTGCCTCGTAAATATGTAGATATGCCAAATTAAATCGGTTCAATGCTTGAGCCGCGTAACCGAATGTTTCCAGGGGATTGGAATCACCTATATCGTTAAAAGTCCCACTAGGAGAGAAACGTACCCCGACTCGGTTAGAATCCCACACACTAGTTACCGCCTCAGTCACCTCCAACAGGAATCGGGCGCGATTTTCAATGGAACCGCCATATTTATCTGTCCGTTGATTGGTGCGATCGCGGAGAAATTGATCTATTAAATAACCATTAGCTGCGTGAATTTCCACCCCATCAAACCCAGCCGCTAGAGCATTTGCCGCTCCCTGACGGTACTGTTCGACTATCTGCGGTATTTCTGAAGTTTCTAAAGCACGGGGAGTTACAAAGGGTTTTGGCCCTTCATAAGTTGCAGCCTCACCTTTCGGAGCGATCGCAGAAGGTGCTACAGGTAAAACTCCATTGGGTTGTAAGTCTGGGTGAGAAATCCTGCCTACATGCCATAGTTGCAGAAAAATTCTTCCTCCCGCCTGATGTACGGCATCGGTTACTAACTTCCATCCTTCAACTTGTTCTGGCGAATGAATTCCTGGTGTAGCGGGATAGCCTTGTCCTTCAGGAGTTACCTGTGTTGCTTCAGAAATAATCAGTCCGGCGGTAGCACGTTGGACGTAGTAGGTAGCATTAAGTTGGTTTGGTACATTTCCCTTACCTGCTCTATTTCGGGTTAGGGGTGCCATTACTATCCGGTTAGGTAGTTCCAGATTCCCTAACTGGTAAGAAGAGAATAAGTTGATATCAGTAGTCATGTCCCTTTGCTCCAATTCAAAATGACGCTCGATCGCTCGCTAAGGAGTCGTGTAAAAATAAGTTCAACAATTTAATATTTGTAGTGCGGGCAAGATGCCCGCGCTTATTTTTACTTCATGCCTAATGCTGCACTAACAAAATTCAAAATCCTGCATCTCGGACATAAAATAGACTAGATGGTAGGGCAACCCCTACGATAGATGTGGTTCAAATATTAAACAATCGACCGAATAACGCCACCATCTACCCGTAAAGCTGCACCATTAGTTGCTGAAGCTACGGGACTAGAAAGGTAAACTACGATCGCTGCTACTTCTTCATTAGTTGCAAAGCGTTTAATCAAGGAACTTGGACGCACATTCTGAAAAAACTCAGCCTCAACTTCTGTTGGACTAATACCACGTTCCTGCGCCAGTTTGGTGATAAACTCTTCAACGCCTTCGGAGCGCGTTGGCCCTGGTAGGACTGAGTTTACTGTCACTCCAGTGCCGACAGTGATTTCTGCTAGTCCTCGCGCAATGGCTAGTTGCGCTGTCTTTGTTGTGCCATAGTGAATCATTTCCACTGGGATCTGAATTGCAGATTCGCTGGAGATAAAAATTATTCGCCCCCAGTTTTGCTCTAGCTGCTTTTGCAGATATTGCCGACTCAAACGAACTCCACTGAGGACGTTAACCTCAAATATGTTTAACCAATCTTCATCTGTAATATCGAAGAAGGTTTTTGGTTCATAAATACCCACATTGTTAATCAGGATATCAACATGAGGAACTTTTTGCAAAAGTTGCTCTACCCCTGATGCAGTACCCGCATCTGCAACAACGCCAGAAACTTTCGCGTCAGGTGTACTTTGTTGAATTTTGGCGATCGCTTGGGCTACTCTTTCTTCAGAGCGACCATTGACAATTACTGATGCACCCTCTTGAGCTAATCCAAGGGCGATCGCCAAACCGATACCTGCGGTTGAGCCACTCACCAGCGCGGATTTACCATGCAATTTCAAGTCCATTTCGCTCTTTCCCCGTTAATTGAAACAGAATGATCTGGGACTGGGGATTGGGGATTGGGGAGAGACTTCTTCAATATTCTTTGTCCCCCTTATCCCTCCAAAGTTCTGAGCGCCGAAAGTCGGCGCTCAGACTTTTCTCCTTCTCCCAGTACCTACTCCCCAGTACCTAGTCCCCAGTCCCCAATCCCCTTAACTCAAATTAAAGATGCTGTGCTAAGGTCTTATTCAAAGTGGTTTTTGGAACTGCCCCTACGACAGTATCGACCTGCCGACCCCCTTTAAAAACCATCAGCGTCGGGATGCTGCGAATTCCATAATGGCTGGCGACAGTCGGATTCTGATCTGTATTCAGCTTCACAAATTTCACCTGTCCTTGGTATTCCGCAGCAACTTCATCGACGACTGGCCCCACCATCCGGCAAGGGCCGCACCAGGGTGCCCAAAAGTCTACTAAGACCGGAATTTCACTTTCTAAAACTTCTTGCTTGAATGTGGCTTCCGTAACATTTGTAATGGATGACATAAATTGCCTTCCTAATTAATTCTATAATTCGATAATATCGAATAATAAAAATATATGCCACCTGATGAGATAATGCAACTATGAGATTTCTTTATCATCCAGATAGAAAAAATATTTCTTTACCGGGAGTTCTTTATGCATTGGGCGATCCAGTGCGGCTAGAGATTGTGCGGCTGCTGGCGACTGAGGGGGAACAATGCTGTGCCCAGTTTGATTTTGCGATCGCTAAGTCTACGATGTCCAATCATTTTAAGATTTTGCGGGAGTCGGGGATAGTCTTTACACGTAAAGAAGGGACACATCACATTAATATTCTGCGGCGTGAAGATTTAGAGATGCTGTTTCCAGGGTTGCTGGATGCGGTACTGAAAGCGGCTCAACCATTGCCTGTTAGTCCTGCGAGTGATAAACAAACAGTTTCAAGGATTTAGGGATGGGGAATGGGGAATGGGGAATGGGGAATGGCTATTTGTTTAAGAATCTTCTCGTTTTTCAAATTCTGTTTCTAAATTGGCAAAGATATCATGTTGTTCTCGAAAAGCCCTTGGAGTGTGAGATAAACCTAAATCCATAGAGAGTAAATCAATACCATCAATAATTTTGGGTATCTGAGCTCGATCTACTTGCAGACCAAGAAAGCATTTCTCTCTGTAATCTGGTCTTCCCTGAAATAGTGCGATCGCTCTTTCCAAAGGGCGCATAACCTGATATGCTTTTTCAGCCTTCTCAATTGATGTTTGAGGGATTGGAGATTGCAGCCGGAGAATTGCTAAATCGATTAAATCTCTTGCTTCAACACTGTCATCCGCATAACGGTCAGAATTTGACAGCAGCTTAGAGGTAAAACAGTCATTGAAGCTTAAGCAAGGAACGAGTGACCACTTTGGATATCTTGGTGGGTCTAATTGAAAACGAGTTTCAGCAATAATTTCCGTTTTAATCGGCACATCATCCACAAAAACGATCATCCGAATTCCATATTGGTCAGTTGTGCTACGTCCAACTTGGATTTTACTTAAATCCCGAAATAATGCTTCATGCCCATCCTCAAATACCACTGTACGTAAATATTTATAGCCTTCTGTACCAACAGAAGAAATAAAATCAACATCCTTACTCCAGCGATATTCTTCAAACTCAAATGCAAGAAGGGTTCCGCCACCGAAGTAAGCAGAACCCTTGGTAAGTATTTCAGAATCTAAGGATTCAAGAACTGTGAGAATTTTATTATGGTGTTCAAACCTGGAAGTCATAAACAAACTTGCAACCAGGATTTATAACGTTTGGCGAGTTCCTGAAGAAAATTGAGTTCTTCACCCTCAAGATTATTAAATAGGTTGCGATATTGCCAGCCACGCTCGTAGCGACTGAGCATTTCTTCTAAAGTAAACCGATATACATCGGCAGTTTGCCAACAAATTGATTCCAGAAAAGGCAGCTTTTTAGGGACAATAACAGGATTATTTGTTGGTGTTGCAGTTGTCATAATTCTTTTAATCAACCACTGTCGGCTTACTTCAATTTTATCCCAATTATAAATTATCCGAACTGGGATAAACTCTTCCTTTCCAAGCGCCGCCGCGTCCTTGCCAGTGAAGGAGTGCTGAGTCTAGAGTCATCAGGGTATAGAGAAAAGCGATCGCAGGTAAACTAAAGGCTAACCAAGGAGAACATTTATAAAAGCGGATTGTTGGGTAGTAAGCGAAACTCATCAAGAGCCATCCTAATAAACCAGTAAGTGCGATCGCCCAACTACCCCAAACTGCACCTAGAATTACACATACAGGTGCAAGTAGATAAATCAGAGGCATTCCCACTAAAGTGCCCAAGAGTAGTAATGGAGAATAGTTTAGTTGGGTATAGGCAGTACGAGCAACCATATCCCAAATTGTCGCTAGCGAATCATAAGGACGCAAACTGCGAGTCAAGCTACTCAATCCTAACCAGATACGCCCTTTAATGGGGATTTGGTACTGGGTATTGGGTACTAGGGATTGGGAAAACTCTTCCCTAGTCCCTAGTACCCAATACCCAGTCCCTCTCTTAATAGCTTGAGCTAGGGCGCAATCATCAATTAAAGCTTGGCGAATCACTTGAATACCCCCGATTCGCTCTAAAGCTTCACGGGCGATCAGAATAGATCCCCCGGCGGCGGCGGCTGTGGGATTGTTGGGATTATTAACCCAGCGAAAAGGATAGAGTTTTTGGAAGAAAAAGACGAAAGCTGGAATCAAAAGTTTTTCCCAAAAGCTGTCACACCTAAGTCGCACCATTACCGAAACCATGTCTAAATCTTCTTGGACAGCTTTCGCAACGAGGCGGCGGAGATTACCAGGATCGTGTTCGATATCTGCGTCAGTCAGTAAAAAATAGTCAGGTGCGAATTTACCAGCACTATTTATACCTTGCTCAACAGCCCAAAGTTTGCCCGACCAACCAGAAGGCAGTAATTCGCCTGAGATAATATGTAATTGCTGGGGTTTACCGACAGCGTGTGCAACTCCTTCGGCAAAATTTGCTGTTCGGTCTGTGCTGCGATCGTCTACCAAAAACACGTTGAAAGAACCAGGATAATCTTGAAGTAGGAGCGATCGCAACGTGGTTGGAAGCAATTCAGCTTCGTTACGGGCTGGAACTACGGCACAAACTACAGGTAACGATTCTAGCTGAGTTTCTGTAACCTCTAATTGCTGGTCTGTCCGCCAAAATTGTCCCCAAAAACACAGTAATCCTAACCAAATTGTCAAGGATAACAGCATCAATCCTAATACAATTACATCCATGATCTATTGCAAATTCTCAGTGACTCAGACACAATACTATGTCTACCAATAAAGGAAAAATTTTTCATAGTATTGCCGTGTTCATAACTAGTGTTGGGTGTTGAGGTTAGATAGTATTTGATGCAAACACAAAATAAGACGAAAGTCAATCAAGTTGCAGAAGCGATCGCAGCCAGCCAAGAATATCTGCTTTCGATTCAAAATCCCACAGGCTACTGGTGGGCAGAGTTAGAATCTAATGTCACCATCACTGCTGAAGCCGTCCTTTTGCATAAAATTTGGGGAACAGACCAAACCAGACCTTTGCACAAAGTTGCAGCATATCTGCGTGACGAGCAACGACAGCATGGCGGCTGGGAACTTTACTATGGTGATGGCGGAGAACTTAGCACTTCAGTTGAAGCTTACATGGCGCTGAGGCTGCTAGGAGTACCAGCAACCGATCCGGCGATGATTCGGGCGAAAGCTTTTATTCTTCAACGGGGCGGTGTTAGCAAAACTCGAATTTTTACTAAGTTGCACTTAGCTTTGATTGGCTGCTACAACTGGCGCGGTATTCCCTCGCTACCGCCTTGGGTGATGCTGTTGCCTGAAGGTTTCCCAGTTAATATTTACGAGATGTCTAGCTGGGCACGTTCCAGTACAGTACCATTACTGATTGTATGCGATCGCAAACCTGTTTTTCTCACCAACCCAACTATCAATCTAGATGAACTATACGCTGAAGGTGTCGATCGAGTCCGGTGGGAATTACCTCAAGCTGGCGATTGGACAGATTTATTCCTCACCCTCGATCGAGGATTCAAGTTGGCAGAAAGCCTAAATTTAGTACCCTTCCGTGAAGAAGGCATCAAAGCCGCCGAAAAATGGATTTTAGAACGGCAAGAAGCTACAGGCGACTGGGGGGGCATTATTCCGGCGATGCTGAATTCAATGCTAGCTTTGCGCTGTCTGGATTATGACCGAAGCGATCCGATTGTGGAACGAGGTTTGCAAGCAATTGATAACTTTGCCATTGAAACAGAGAATAGCTACCGAGTTCAACCTTGTGTTTCACCTGTTTGGGATACAGCTTGGGCGATGCGTGCATTAGTAGAATCTGGCTTTGTACCAGATCATCCAGTTGTGGTAAAGGCGGGTGAATGGTTGTTGCAAAAACAAATTTTGGATTATGGCGATTGGTCTGTCAAAAATCGTCAGGGAAAACCAGGGGCTTGGGCGTTTGAGTTTGAGAATCGGTTTTATCCCGATGTAGACGACTCGGCGGTGGTAGTGATGGCACTACATTTGGCGAAACTTCCCAACGAAAAAATCAAGCAGGCTGCGATCGCACGGGCGTTAAACTGGATTGCATCTATGCAATGTAAACCGGGTGGTTGGGCTGCTTTTGATTTGGATAACGATCGAGATTGGCTTAACTCGATTCCTTATGGTGACTTGAAAGCGATGATCGATCCAAACACAGCAGATGTTACGGCTAGAGTCGTAGAAATGCTAGGTGCTTGTGATTTGTCAATTGATAGTGATAATTTAGAGCGATCGCTAACTTATCTTCTGGGCGAACAAGAAATCGAAGGCTGTTGGTTTGGTCGTTGGGGTGTAAATTATATCTACGGCACAAGTGGCGTTTTGTCAGCTTTGGCGTTAATCGATCCTCAAAGACATAAAAAAAGTATAGAACGGGGAGCAGCTTGGTTAGTTGCATGTCAAAATCCAGATGGTGGTTGGGGCGAGACTTGCCGCAGCTACGACGATCCCAGTCTTAAAGGAAAAGGCAATAGTACTGCATCTCAAACCGCTTGGGCTTTAATTGGCCTCTTGGCAGCAGGTGAAGCAACTGGTAAATTAGCTCTTGATGCTATTGAGCAAGGAATTGCCTATTTAGTTGCAACTCAAAAACCTGATGGTACTTGGTTTGAGGCTGATTTTACAGGGACTGGATTCCCAAGGCATTTTTATCTCAAATATCATCTGTATCAACAATACTTTCCTTTAATCGCTCTTGGTCGCTATCAAGCAGCGATTGGTTCGACGAACCTCCCCCTGTCTTGAACTTGAGTTCAAGCCTATCCCTTTCCTCGTTGCAGAGGGATAGGTATTTTTCTATGACTTATATCATGTCCGGCAAATTACTTGTGATATGTCATTGCGAGTGCAACGAAGTGGAAGGAAGCAATCGCAAAGCTTTTGGGATTGCTTCACTTCGTACCCTTCTCCTTCGGAGACGCTACGCGAACAGGAACGCCAAGGGCGAACGCAATGACAATTTTTTAACCGGACATGATATCATCAAACTAGAGAATTCCCTTGACGAAAGTCACTAAATCCTCAAGTTTATTTATCATCAAGCTGCCTAAAAATTTAAAAAATGCTAAATTTCCGCACCTGATTTTGCTTGGGCACCCATTGGCGAAACATAATCACGGAAAAGAGTAATTTGTTGCTCAAAGGCTAATCCTTGAATTTTGCCAAACAACACCTTAGATTCTGAGGGAAGTTGATAGTCAGCAGGTACTGGAATAATAGTACTACTATCCATGCCTTGAGATAATCGATACCAAAATAGTAGCTTGGTAGTATCACCCAAAGAACCATATTGACGAGAAAGTTGGCTATCTACTTTATTAATCAAGTCACGCTGAACTTGTAATTGTTCTTCGTGAGATAGTTCCTTAACTTGGTTAAACAAACCTTCCGCGATTTCTGGAGAAACAGTACTAGCACCAGGGGCGGCTGGCGTAATTGAGCTACCCATTTCTTTGTAAATGAACCAAAACAAAGCTAGTTGTTGATCCACATCCAGCTTTTGCCAAGCTTGAACATGTTCGCGAATAGTTGGATCGCTAGTTTGTGTAAATGTCATTATTAACTCCAGTTGCAATTTATCAGTGCTGTTTACAACGTTAACAAATGTATCTTTAACGTTTTACCCTACTTAAGACAGAGGTATTAAAACCAGAAAGAAGAATAATTCTAAACAGAACATAAAATGGTCTAACTGTAGTCCTGCATTAGAAGGACTACAGTTAGATAATTCCTCAAAATTAAATGGTAATATAGTACTCCTATTTGATTTTTGAACAAAATTTAGGTATTGTAGGGTGTGTTAGAACGAAGTTCGTAACGCACCATTATCAAGGATTGAGTGCGTTACGATGTCGCTAATACAACGCCAGTGACGCTACGCACAGTCGCTACCGCTCAAGTCGATAAACCCGCCCACACGACTGCCTCCCCTACGTATCTTTTCTCAAAATCAAACCGGATTCCAATAGCAGAGCTAGCTGCTAACCTGAAAGATTATTAAGAGATATTTATTGGGATAAATGTTAAGTTTCTTTAGATAGTGGATATAGAATTTTTTAAAAGTGATGGTGATGGCTAAATTAGATCCTCTTAAATCCTCCTTTTTAAGGAGGATCTTGAGAAGTAAGAGTACTCCAAGAAAGAAAATGCCCAATTGTCGTTGCGAGCGAAGCGAAGCAATCCCAAGGGCTGCGATTGCTTCGCTTCGCTCGCAACGACGGGTTTTGGATCATTTATTTTTTGGAACACTCTAATTATTCTCGCCGAGCTTGATAATCTTCTGAAGAGTTGGGATCTAACTCCCAGCGATCGCCATCACGATCCTCTAAAATATCATTGGTATGGAGAAACTCGGAGTCATCCATTTCTAGTCCCACTGCTGCTTCTAGCTCTTCAGTTACATTTTGATCGGGAGTGGCAGTGCTACCACCAACAGCTTCATCTCCAACTGCATCTGCATCTTGCCAATAAGCATCAACATCACCACCAGTCAGTTTAGGACTAGTTTCTGTATACTCACGTCTTTCTTCTTTCATTGAGCGCCCACCAATATTGTATCCTGGCAATTCTTTCACACCAGTACCGTAGGATTCGGTAATTTCCTGTGGCAAATCATTGGTTTGAATTTCGTCATTCTGATTTTTTTTTGCCATGATAATAGCCTTTTTCTGCATTATCATAATAACGTTTTCCGATCGCGAAGTTATCTTGCTAGAGATGTATAGCTTTAGAAATAAAAGAATCTATCCCCTTGGAACGAAGCTAAAGGAGCGATCGCACCATATCATTGGAAATATGAAATCATGGTCAAGTAACTTGTAGTTGAAATTTTTAGTTATGAGTTAGGAGTTTATCAGCCGAAATTATTCAGTAGTTAACTTCTCACTCATAGCTATTCTTTATTAGAGAAAAAACAGAATTTTAGTGGTTCTATTCCATTAACAACCCAGAACTTTAACTGTCCTTATTGATGAATATTGTAGCTAGTTAAAAACTAGAAAAAAACAGGTAATACAATCTATGACTGACTATAACAATCATTCCGAGAATAAAAAAGTTGCCATCCTCATTGAACAGGCAGTAGAGGATGCCGAATTTACAGTTCCTTATAATGGACTAAAACAAGCTGGAATAGAGGTAGTAGTCCTTGGTTCCCGAATGAATGAAAAATATAAGGGTAAACGCGGCAAACTCAGTATTCAAGCTGATGGTACTACAACAGAAGCGATCGCAGCCCAATTTGATGCGGTGATAATTCCTGGTGGGATGGCTCCCGATAAAATGCGGCGGAACACCAATACAGTACGTTTTGTCCAAGAAGCTGTACAACTAGGAAAATTAGTCGCTGCGGTTTGTCATGGCCCACAAGTTTTGATTGATGGCGACTTACTCAAAGGCAAACAAGCCACTGGTTTTAGCGCTATTGCCAAGGATATGATTAACGCTGGCGCAAATTATCTAGATGAGCCGGTGGTAGTTGACGGGAATTTGATTACATCTCGTGAACCTGGAGACTTGCCAATTTTCACCACAGCTATATTAAGCCGTTTGGGCTATGGTGGCAAAGATGCGGCATTACCAGATGAGAAAGACACAAGTGCTGAATGGTGGAAACTAGCTGATGCTTGGGGTGGCTCAACTAAAGGTGATATCAGCAGAGGTTTAAATAATGCCCTTGCTGGTGAACGCTATTCTCTAGAAGCATTTGAGAAATACTTAGAAAAGGAATCAGATAGCGAAGTAAACTCAGTCTTTCAAGAAATAATTGCTAATAAACAGCGCCACATTGAAAAACTGGAAATATATCTTCATCATTTAGGTGAAAAACCTTCTTTAGGGGCAAACATTGCTAATCAGTATGCCAAGGTGAAAACTGCCTTTACAGGAAGTGATGACATATATCAGTTACGTTCTGCTTTAGGGGATGTGCAAACTGGTATAGGCGATATTGGTAATTTATGTGCAATGTTGACCGATCCAGCAGCAAGTGCTATTTTCAAAGAAATTTACCACGATTTATTGAAATACGAACAGCGATTAGCGGAACTATATCGGGCGCGGATGGGTGTTCAAGTTCAAGCTCCTAAGCCGACTACAGGGGCGGCGGTGTCAATGTAATTCGTAATTCGTAATTCGTAATTCGTAATTCGTAATGACGCTCTCTACGAGACGCTAAAAGCGAACGAATATTTGCTAACGCTACGCTAACGTAATTCGTAATTATTAAGACGTTCGCGGTATCAGTGGGGCTCCGAACTTTAGCGAATGACCAATGACTAAACCCGCATTTCTCACAAGCTTCAGGCGTTTCCCCTGAGCAGAGGGGCAGAGGGGAAAGAACTTGGTATTTGAACTCTCCCCTGCTCTCCTGCTCCCCTGCTCCCCTGCTCCCCTGCACAAGCACGGGCTTTGAGAGGTGTGGTGAGAAATCCGGGTAAAGCGATCGCTTCCCCGAACGCCTGAAAATGGCGAAAAATTTTGCCAAAGCGAAGTGATTAACTACGAAAAAGTTAATCCTGGCAAAGCGTTGAAAGAGATGACTGGTGGTCGTGGCTTGCGAAGAAACACCCCACATCCATCATATTTTTCAACAAAAAAAGGATAACTACATCAAAGTTATTCTTAAACCTGAATGATTATCAGCATTCAGGTTTAAGAATTGTCCACCCAACATAATGCAATTGAGGTTTTTATGAGTAGAGTAATTTCAGGGCTGCGAAATATTCGTATTTCCCAAATCCTTGTAGTTTTTCTGGTAGGATTTATGTTTTTACTGGGTCAGGCTTTTAGCTATGTTAATGTAGCACAAGCTGAGACTGTTAAAACTCCAGAGGGTATTTATTACAAAGGAACACCAAACGAAGGGGAAGTTAGAAACGATACCCAAACAAGAAACGATACCCAACTAAGAAACACTCAAAATCCCTTAAAAAGTGCTGCTGATAATATCCGCGAAAAGTTAAACTTGGATGAAAAAACTCCTAGAGCTACAAAAGAGTTTTTTGATCCTGCAAAAAACAAAGCCGGAAATAAAGAAGGTTATTACCAAAATCCTTCTAGCAAACAACTGAGAGATAGAATCTAGACTTGTAGCAAATATTGAGTCTAAAATTTTGACTCATCCATTGTTTCACAATCTTCGATCGGTTACTGAGACGCGATAACTATCGCGTCTCAAAATCACTTAAATTCGAGCATTTATCTTGATATTAACGAGCCAGAAATCATAACTTAGGACTAGCTAACGATCAAGGCAGTTTGCTGGCATGGAGACACGTTTAAAAAGGTGAAATCGATCCAACCTTTGTTGTCACCCCCAGATTACCTTTAGAACAAGCGCCCCACGGTTATGAAATTTTTAAAGACAAGAAAGATAACTGCGTCAAAGTTGTACTCAAACCTTAAGGTGATTAGTTTAAAATGAGCGACACCAGCGTTAAAAAAATAGATTCTACCCACTCCCCTAAAGGTAAACTCGGTCAGAAGTATCTTGCTTCTGGTAAATCTGTTTCTCTGCGTCTTTGGGAAGACGAACAACCAAGCGAAAACAAAGAACCAAGTTCGCGCGACTATGAAACAGTAGGTTATGTAATTAATGGTCGTGCCGAATTGCACATTGAAGGGCAAATGATTTTGCTAGAGCCTGGGAGTTCTTGGGTTGTGCCCATAGGAGCCAGCCACACATACAAAATCTTGGAACCATTCACAGCTGTTGAAGCAACTAGTCCACCGGCTCAAGTCCACGGACGGGACGAGAACTGATTTGCACCGATCTGAAATTTGGCGATCGCTAAAAAAAGGATAATTCTACAAAATTACTCTTGTTTTAAATAGAAAATTTTTCCTGTTTTCTTTTCAAAATGAGAATTGCTGAGAATCAGTAGTCCTGATTTCCAAAATCCAGAGGCTTCAGCACAAAAAGCCGCAATCTTCCAATTGGATTTATCCTAACCTTTAGCAGATTGGAAAAAGAAGAATCTCCTCTAACCTGTCAAAAGATAACTAATGCGATCGCCTTTCATTAATCTGTCATAAATCCGATTGCATTAATCGCAGCCTCTAATGCGATCGCTACATGAGTCCAATGAGTCCCCCCCTGGCAATAAACCACATAAGGCGATCGCATTGGCCCATCAGCCGATAATTCCAAAGTACTCCCCTCAATAAATGTCCCTCCAGCCATGACTACTTTGCTCTCATACCCCGGCATTTCATCTGGGATAGGATCTAAGTAAGAACCGATGGGAGAATGCTGTTGGATGGCTTTACAGAAAGCAATTAGCTTTTCGGCTGAACCAAGTTTAATTGCTTGAATTACATCACCACGGGGAGCAAGGGGAGCAGGATTCACTGGATAACCGAGTTTATCAAATACATAACCAGTTAAGTATGTCCCTTTCATCGCCTCCCCGACCATTTGCGGCGCTAGAAATAAGCCTTGGAACAGCAGGCGATTTTGGTCAAAAGTAGCACCGCCATAACTACCGATACCGGGAGCAGTGAGGCGACAAGCGGATGCTTCTACTAAGTCGGCGCGACCAGCGACATAACCACCAGCGCTGACAATAGTGCCACCAGGATTTTTAATTAGCGATCCCGCCATTAAATCAGCACCTACACCTGTAGGTTCCTTTGTTTCAATAAATTCGCCGTAGCAGTTATCCACAAAGCAAACGGTGTTTGGATTCTGCTGTTTGACTAAGTGGACAATTTTTTCAATATCGGCAATTGATAAACTAGGTCGCCAAGAATAGCCACAAGAGCGCTGAATTAACACTAAACGAGTGTTTTCAGTCACATTAGTTCTTATTGCTGGCCAATCTATAGTTCCTTCGGGGGTTAGCTCCAATTGGCGGTAATTTATGCCAAACTCGATAAGGGAGCCTTGACCTTTACCCCGTAAACCAATGACTTCTTCAAGCGTATCGTAGGGAGAACCGACCACTGCTAACATTTCATCTCCGGGACGGAGAACACCAAACAAAGCACAGGCGATCGCGTGAGTTCCTGAAACGAACTGAACCCGCACGGCCGCAGCTTCAGCACCCATAACTTCGGCAAAAACTTTATCTAAAGTTTCTCGTCCTAAATCATCGTGACCATAGCCACTTACACCCGCAAAGTGGTGTGCGCCCACACGGTGATTACGAAAGGCATCCAGCACTCGTTTTAGATTATGCTTGACCTGAGCGTCAATTCCAGAAAAAATTTCTAATAGTGCCTGTTCTGCTTGCCGCAGCTGTTCTAAGCTGTTCATCAGTTCCTCGTTCAAAAAAAATTAAATTATAGATATGCGGATTTTCAAATCGCACAGACTAGGCAGGAAAATTCAAATTCAGGTTATCGCATGACAATTGCTACCTCAACCAAACCTCAAATTAACTGGGTTAACACCCTGTTTTTCATTGGACTGCACATCGGCGCTTTATTTGCTTTTGTTCCTGGTAACTTTAGCTGGACAGCAGTTGGTGTGGGTTTCTTGCTGTACTGGGTGACTGGCGGTTTAGGCGTTACTCTAGGATTTCACCGCCTTGTCACCCACCGCAGTTTTCAAACTCCCAAATGGCTAGAGTATCTCCTGGTTTTCTTCGGGACACTCTCTTGTCAAGGAGGCCCAATTGAGTGGATCGGGACACATCGGATTCATCATTTAAACTCTGATACAGATACCGATCCCCATGATTCTAATAAAGGCTTTTGGTGGAGCCACATGGGTTGGCTGACTCATTATTGTCCCGCTCACGCTGATGTTCCTCGTTTCACCAAAGATATTGCCGAAGACCCAGTTTATCAGTTTTTAGAAAAATATTTCATTTTGATCCAGGTTGCCTTGGGTGTATTGCTTTTGCTTCTGGGTGGCTGGCCCTTTGTTATTTGGGGAATTTTTGTTCGCATTGTCTGGGTTTACCACTGCACTTGGTTGGTGAACAGTGCGACTCATAAATTTGGCTATCAGAGCTATGATTCTGGCGATCGCTCGACTAATTGCTGGTGGGTAGCCGTACTAGTTTTCGGTGAAGGCTGGCACAATAACCATCATGCCTTTCAATACTCAGCTCGTCATGGGCTGGAATGGTGGGAAATCGATTTAACTTGGATGACGGTTCAATTGCTACAAGCGGTTGGTCTGGCTAGTAATGTGAAGTTGGCCCCAACAAAGCAGTAAGTCAAGCAATTTTGGATTTTGGATTGCCCATAGCGTAGTGTAAAGCCTGCGTCTTTTGAATTGAAAGAGACCACAAGGATACTTGGCATCGGGACATGAACCGAAATAATCTAAAATCTAAAGTTATTAGTCAAAATTCTCTACTTTTGACTCTTGACTAATATTACTGGTGCGCTTGTGTCTATTAGGTTGCTATAATCCAAAGCGCTAATGTGAAGAATTTGTGCGGCAAGTTACTTTTGGTGACTTTGTGGAGGAGTTTGTTGTTTTTCAGGTGTTCATGACTACATCAATAATTAACAGCCAAAAACTAAGTGACGAGCCTGGTAATTCCGACTTCCGGCTCAAAGATATTATCAAAACCCTGCCACGGGAATGTTTTCAGCAGAACCGTCGCAAAGCTTGGACACAAGTAATACTAAGTGTCTTGGCTGTTGCCTTGGGTTATTACAGCCTGATTATCACTCCTTGGTTTCTTTTGCCCCTAGCTTGGATTTTTACGGGTACTGCTTTAACAGGTTTTTTTGTAATTGGTCATGATTGTGGTCACAGGTCTTTTGCCAAACGTCGTTGGGTAAATGATTTGGTGGGGCATTTCTTCATGATGCCGTTGATTTACCCCTTTCACAGTTGGCGCATCAAGCATAATTATCACCATACTCATACCAACAAGCTGGATGAGGATAACGCTTGGCATCCAATCAGACCAGAAGTGTTTGAAAATTGGGATACAACCCGTCAGTCTGCTTTTAAGCTGTTCATGCGTAAACGCTTCTGGTGGGTAGGTTCCATTGGACATTGGGCTGTGGTGCATTTTGATTGGCGGAACTTCAAAACTCAAGACCAATCCAGCATCAAGCTTTCTGTGGCTGTAGTGGTTGTATTTGGTGCGATCGCTTTTCCACTTCTGGTCGCCACGACTGGTATCTGGGGATTTGTCAAGTTCTGGCTAGTACCCTGGATGATTTACCATTTTTGGATGAGTACTTTTACTATTGTTCACCATACAGCCGCAGATGTTCCTTTTGCGACAGCGAATAAGTGGAATGAGGCTCTAGCACAGTTATCTGGCACTATCCATTGCGATTATCCGCGTTGGGTAGAAATCCTGTGCCACGATATCAATGTTCATGTCCCTCATCATATTTCCACTGCGATTCCTTCTTATAATTTGCGGTTAGCTTATAGTAGCATCAAAGAAAATTGGGGGCCTTATCTCCATGATGAGTGTCAGTTTTCTTGGCCTTTAATGAAGCAGATTACAGACCAGTGTCAACTGTACACAACTGATGTTGGTTATAAGACTTTCAACGAACATTACGCAAAGCAATAAATAGCGCTGTGATTACACTCACGCTCTTTAATTAACGAAAGCCTTGATCGTGCTGTGTTTTAATAGAATCTGGCAATTGTTTAATGAATAAATTTTTAGATAAATTGCCAGAAATTATCCTCTTGTGTGTTAGCGATCGCTAGGATCGTGGGCATTCTAGAGTTGAGATGATCTTGTCTCAATTAAAGTTCCGATTTATATCCAACAAAAGAATCCAGTGTCATCAAATATCATCACGTTCAACGATTCTACTGGCTGTGAAAAGTCTGAAGATACGACTAAATTACCTTTCAGTCTTCAGGATTTAAAAGTTGCAATTCCTGCTGAATGCTTTCAGCCCAATGTGACAAAATCACTTTTTTACTTCTTTCGTGACATCCTGATTATCGGTCTGCTTTATGCAGTTGCTTCTTACCTGGATTCTTGGCTTTTCTTTCCGATTTTCTGGCTAATGCAAGGAACGATGTTTTGGGCTTTATTTGTAGTCGGACATGACTGCGGACACCAATCTTTTTCTAAGCATAAATGGCTCAATGATTTGATTGGACATCTTTCTCACACACCAATACTTGTTCCTTATCATGGTTGGCGGATTAGTCACAGAACCCATCACAAAAATACTGGCAACATCGATAACGATGAAAGCTGGTATCCGGTAAGCGAATCACAATATAAGGAGATGCCTTTAGCACAAAAAATAGGCAGATATTATGTTTTTCTATTGGCCTATCCTGTGTATCTGTTTAAGCGTTCTCCTAACAAGGAAGGCTCCCACTTTTTGCCCAGTAGTTCGCTTTTCAAACCATCGGAAAAATGGGATGTTATTACTAGTACTGTGCTTTTGATTGGGATGGTAGGTTTGCTGGGTTTCCTCACCTACCAATGGGGCTGGATGTGGTTGCTGAAATATTACGCTGTGCCCTACCTTGTGTTCATTGTTTGGCTAGATTTGGTGACATTCTTGCACCACACTGAGCCAGAGATTCCCTGGTATCGTGGAGAAGATTGGACTTTCCTAAAAGGCGCAATTTCTAGTATTGACCGTGATTATGGTTTAGTTAATCATATCCATCACGATATCGGTACTCATGTTGCTCACCATATATTCCTTAACATTCCTCACTACAATTTGCTGAAGGCAACTGAAGCAATCAAACCAGTGATGGGTGAGTATTTCCACAAATCGGAAGAACCAATTTGGAAGTCATTATGGAATTCATGTATCAGCTGCCATTTTGTACCTGATACTGGTAGTAAGGTTTACTACGTATCCCAAAATAAGTTGGCGAAAGACTAAGATTCAGATTCCCGATTTCTTCAAATAAGTTAGGAATCATGTATTTCCGTCAGTCTTCTCTCAATCCGATTCGGTTAGCTTGTTTACCGAGCGAAGATCCCCCAACCCACCTTAAAAAGGTGGGCTATTTTCCTCCTTTAATATCAAGTCCGCTTAATCACTTACGATATGTCATTGCGAGTGAAACGGAGTGGAACGAAGCAATCGCTGCGGACTCTGCGATTACTTCACTTCGCTATCGCTGCGTTCGTAATGACAAGTATTTAT
>NZ_NOLK01000157.1:0-18853 GCF_002245985.1 Nostoc sp. 'Peltigera membranacea cyanobiont' 232 | reverse complement strand
GCTTGCTCGTCTCAAAAAAAGTATTTCACAGACGAGTAAGCTTTTTCTACCTTCAAAAACTTTTTGGGCAACCCTCCACCGTTATCGCTTCCATTTCACAGCCTCTACAAAAAATAGCGATCGCAGCCAAGCGCCCACTGCTATTAACGCATTAATACTTGTAATGCTTATGCAGCAAGGTTTGTAGCTTTTCTTAGTGCCATTCGACCATGACTACCCAGCGTTGCGTTAAGTGGTTGTCGTCATGGCTGATACTGGCTACCAGTTGATTACCAGCGTAATATTCGTGATGATCAAAAGAGATTTCGACTATTGTGAGGGGTTCGAGAGCTATGGCTTGGGCTTGGTCAGCGATGAAGTGGTCGAGTTCGGCTTGAGCGAGGGCTTGGTTGTCGGGGGCAGCGAGGGTAAGTTTCTGAATCTTGCTGGCTTGATAGTTAACAATGGCGGAAATCCAGGCATCCTTACAGCGTTTGTCGCTTACTTCGGCTGTGCAGGCGATTTCGCTGTAGATTTGCTTGAGTCGGGCAATGGATTTCAGTTGCAGCTGTTGTTGGCTGTAGATAATGTGAGTCATAATTGAAAGGCTCTTTAAATTTAGGGCAAGAGAAGCGCTTCGGATTGGTAGTCAGGGGCGCTTTCTCTATAATTTAATGCTACCAAAATTTTTGTACTATTGCAATATTTACACTATATATTTTTGGGGTATAATAGTCGTAGTAGTATAGAGGTTATGCCTATGCGAAATAAAATCAAGCAATTTTTAGAGAGTCGAGGGCTGTCAGCTTATCGAATGATTCAAGATGCCAAAATTTCTGACACGACGGGGTACAAATTAGCAGCAGATCCTACTTACATTCCATCCTCCAAGATTCTGGAAGCTCTTTGCGAAACTTACAGGATTCAACCAGGAGAGATATTAGAGTGGTTTCCGGCAGAGGAGAAGAGCAAAGATGATTAATCCTCAGACCATTAATCCTTTGTCGCTACCCTCAGTGGCCCTTAATGAGCGATCACAGCTACCTAGCCAGCCTTGCATTTATTTCGCAATTGATTCTCAAGGCGTGATCCAGTACATAGGAAGATCAGTTAATCCACGATTACGATGGAACTCCCATCACCAAATTATTTGGTTAGAGGCAATGGAAGAGGTAAAAATCGCTTATCTGTTGATTCAAGATAAAAGGCTTTTACCTCAAGTTGAGCAAGCTTTAATTGACTGGTTTCAACCTCCTCTAAATGTAAATCGGAGAATTCCTTTCCCAGAAAATCTTGGTTCTGATACGAAAGGATGTTTGTCAAATAGGATTCAAGAATTTGGAAAAGAAAAAGGGATTCCAAGCGCCAATAAATTTTGGCAAATCACTGGATTGCCCAGAGCGACTGCTTTTAGGCTCTGGAGAGATAGAGATATTTATCCCGATAGGACAACAGTTGAAGTTATTTGTAAAAAGCTAAAGGCTCAACCTGGTGATTTCTTAATTTACATGGAGGACATTGATGAGGCTTAAACGGCTCAGTGTAAAGCCTCATGCTTTGCCATTATTGGCTTAAGTGTAAATTTAGGAAGTTGTAGTCTAATGATTTATTTTGCTGCTATCGAGTCTTTTATCCTCCACTCTATCTTCTTTGTGGAACGATCTCAGCGACCTATTACATTCAAAATCTACTTTGCAATTGACTTTCAGCAAATAGCATTGAACTAGAAAAGGTGGAATCATGTCTAAACCACCTTCTAGACGCAAAAAAGCCACTTCTCCCGCATCTACCGATTTAACAAACGAGGATATCTCTCAGCAAGAAGACCCAGCTACAGCAACAATTACCGTTACTGCTGTTGAAGTTCCAGAGCTAACCGAGCAGGAAATTAGCGATCGCTTACTCCTGGAGAGGAAAGTGGAACGGGCGTTTTTTGAGGCAGGCAAGGCATTGGCTCAGTTGCGCGATCGCAGGTTATACAGATCCACTCATCGCACATTTGAGGAGTATTGTCGTGATAGATTTGGATACACCCATCGCCGAGTCAATTATCTAATAGCTGGTTCTGTAGTATTTGACAACATAGTAATGGGAACAAATTGTTCCCAAAATGAGGAAGTGGATGAAACGGGAACAAATTGTTCCCAAAATGGAGAAGCGGATGAAACGGGAACAAATTGTTCCCAAAATGGAGAAGTGGATGAAATGGGAACAAATTGTTCCCAAAACGAGGAAGTAGACAAAACTCGACCTAACCTCTCACGAATCCTGCCAACTAATGAAGGACAAGTGCGCCCTCTGGCAAAGCTAGAACCCCAGCAGCAGGTTAAAGTTTGGCAACGGGCGGTACAGAAGGCTGGCGGTAAAGTTCCCAGTGCCAGGATCGTCACTGATGTGGTGCAGAAAATTATGGAACGTACCAGAATACCCAACACCTACCATTTAGGTGAAGTGTGCCAAATTCTTGCTAAGGACAATCCCGAACTGAGAGGCAAAGGTGGCTATTGGGCAATTGTCAGCGCAGTGAACGAGTTTAGCTGTACAGTGAGAATGTGGGATTGTGAGTACACTGTTGGGTTGCAGCACCTGAAGTCCTTCAACTACCTACCTGCGGAATGTCAGCAGATGCAGGTGATTTGCGATCGCCTGAGTCGAGTGTACTCGAGCGCGTTGGAGGAGTCGGTGCAGAGGTTTTTGGAGTCGTTGGGAAAGCTGAATCGGGCTTATTTGACTGCGGTGGAAGAAAAATTGTTGAATGTACTAGAGTCTGAATACGGTGGAGAGATAACACCCTAAACAATTTTGGCAAATTGGCATCCAATGTGTTTGGGTTGCAGTTTCAATGGAGTTAGCAACACAACGGGACAGTGAAGAAGTTGTACGAGGGAAAAGATAAAACTTCCCGCTTCTTGACATCCAGCCGGAGCCAGTTGTTTAATTGAGTGCTGTAGAACCCCTCTACATGATTCATACAGCGCTCAACAGAGTTCAGTTCCCACTGTACAACTGGCTATAAATCAACAAAACTTAATAGAATCTCAGAAGATGTAGATAACTGGCATTTCTCTAAAAGCGATGCCTGCGGAGGGCTACGCCTACGCATTCATAGTCTACGGGAAAAGGAAAACTTGGAAGAAGCTGCGCGTGCTGTTCTGAAGCACTTGGGGGAGTTGAAGCGTCCTTATTTGACTGAGTTTGAGGAAGAAATTTTGAGCTTCATAGAGAAAAAATCTTCATCGCAGTAATGAAAAACGCGCCCCACACAGGACTGCACTAAACAATCTACCAAATGGAGTACGGCAAGCATGGCTGAAGCGAAGCAGTTGATAGGGCAGCAGATAGTGGTACTGGCAACTGTGCTGATGGTTTTAATTAAACTTCTTCGGGAGTTTAATGCGAAAAATGACTTAAAAGCAAGTGATAATAGCCCTTTTCAGTAAAAACGTAGATTTTTTATGAAATACATTCATTCTCCATTAAATCAAATACGCCAAGATAGTTGAAGTAAAATAGGGATTGCCATTGAGCGAACCTGTATGTCTGATATCAACTGGGGACTAATTAGAAGCGGTTATACATTTCAAGATTTGATTTGTTCCCTCATCCTTCTTGAAGATCACGAAGCTCGTGTTTACGTCCGCTCAGGAAAAGATTATGCCCAGGATGCACGTTCAGGAGATGGGCGGATTATTTATCAAATGAAGTTTCATCGAGATGAGGCTTTCTCTTTAGCTATCAGAGATGCCAAAAAAGAAGCTAAGAATATTGCTAAATATTTAGCAACGCCTGGTAAATCGCAAGAAATTTGGCAGGGAGTGCAAGAATGGATTTTGATAAGTAATGTTGCATTTAATCCCGGTGATGAACAGAAATGGATTAAAGATGTTAAGCCTCTATTCGATGCTTTGGCGTTAAAAATATCCTATTGGACTAAATCAGAAATTGAGACTCGTCTACATAAGTATCCTGACCTGAAGCAAGCTTATTTTGGTGGAGAAACGCGTGTTTTCTTAGGAATTGCTGAAGCGCATGAACAGGTGCGATCGCAAGGATTCGATCATCCTCATGCCCTAGATACTCATTATCAGGGGAGAAAAACGGAATTAGAGCAGTACAAAAATTTTATAACTGATGTCAAGAAGAAAATTCTTGTGATTCATGGGGCAGGAGGCATTGGTAAAACCCGATTTCTTCTGGAAGGTGCAAAAACTCAGGCTTTGCCAGAGGGATGGCAGGTGCTTTGGGCAAATGTGGCAACAATGACAACAACCAGTTCATGGTTTATGGGGATAATTGCCGAACATCCTACGTTGCTTTTGATTGATGAACCTGATGATGCAACAGTGTTAAAAACGTTAGTGGAACAAATTTCTGGCGGCCGTGCTAGGAGCTGGAAAGTTGCCATTGCTGTTCGCTCTCCTAACGATCTGGTTTTGAAATATCTTCAGGGAACTCGGATGGGACAGATAGTTGAAGAGTTGCCGTTAGAACCTCTAGAAGAAAGTGCAGCAGTTGCTTTCTGTCAAGAACTTCTAGAATTTGGCTCTCTGCAAACAAAGACAGCCAATTGGAAAATGGAAACTGCTACCAGGATTGCTCAATATTATGACTACCCAATCTGGATGGCGATCGCCACTAAATTACTTGAGAGCAAAGGTAATCTTGAGACAATACCACAAGAAGTAGAAGGGTTGGCATCTGAATATTTAAAAGAAATTATTACACAGCAACAGAGTATTCCCTCCGAGCAAATCCTGAATCTTTTGCGTTGGATAGCACTGTTTGATACAGTAAATCGAGAAGATGCTGAAGTAGTTGAGTGGATTCGAGTAAAGGTTGCATTTAAAAATACCACAGAACTTCAGCGATATTTTGATAGTCTGATCAGCCGTAATGTAATCTTTGAACGAGGAGCGCGTAATCGGCTGTTAAAAATTAAACCAGATGTCTTAGCGGATTATATTTTGCAAAATTGGTTAATTTATAAAACCAGATATGGAGATAATGAGCCATCTTCTGAGGCATTAGAGATCGTTACAGAAGTCAGCGAAATCTTGAAAAACTCAGCAGAAGTTTCAAATATTCAAAAATTGCTATTAAGAAGTCTTGCCAGATTTGAATTAAATCAACAGTTATATACAAATCCTGTCAATATTTTAGGAACCCTTATAGTAAACTGGTGTGAACAAGTTTCAGCAATGAATGCGCGTGAGAAATTAGGATACCTTAGTCTTTTGAATGAAATTTCCTTTGCTCATGTCTCTAATGTTCTGACCCTTTTAAGACAAATACTAGCTTCAAACTCAGAATCAGAAATTGTTTCAACTATTTTTGGACAACGAATCATTACCCATGATGACTTAATATTAGCACTACCCAGGATTATTTATGATACGGCTCCTTATGCTCAAACCTCTAGCGAACAAATGACAATCCTCTCTCTGTTGTGTGATTTAGTAATTAAAGAACGTGATATTGCGAATCGTAGGCCGCAGGGATTGCCCAATGACGGTAACAGAGCAGAGATCATTTTACCTAGACTTATAAAAGGTCAGTTAGAATTCTGTGGGGGTTTTGAAACATCTGCATTGGATAAAGCAAATGATTTATTACAAAATATCTATTTACAAGGCAATATTACTCAAGACCAGGAGCTACTTCTTAATACTTTAGTTAAGCCTCTATTATCTATTGAGCAGGAAAGTACAAGTTTTGATGGGCGAAGGGTTAAAATCCAAAGATGGACAATTACAGTAGGTCAGTCTGAGTGGCGAATTAGAGATTCGCTTCGTACAAAAATCAAAGAAATCTTGTTGGAGAAAAAACTTCAATCCACACAGGCGACACTTTTATGGAATTTGTTAGCGTATGCACATGGAGAAATTAATCGTGCAATTTCTTATTCTGAAGACCATACTACAATAACTGAGGATTTACTGTTAGAAGCTGAGTTTTCAAATTCGCATAGCTCTGATATTCGAAAATCTACTGTTTCCTATTATAATGCCCATTCTGAAGAATTTCGTACTGTTCTAATTCAAGATTTACAGTGGGTAGCTAACTTCCTAGAGTCACAAAATGTTGATATTCAAGAACTTGCTGCTGCCCGTGAAATATGGGATTGGCATTACAAATTTGACAAAGATCCTGAAGTAAAAAAATTAGCAATCCAGTGTGAAAATCTATTTAAAGGTAGTGAACTATTTCCGCAATATGCTCCACTCATTATTTGGGAAAATTACGAAGTTTTAGGACAGTGGGCAGATGAAATAAGTAACAATTTAGCCACTTTAAATAATCCACAGAGCATTCATGACTTTGTTCAGAATGGTGTGAAATTTTTAGGAAATCCCGACCAAGTATCTAGGCTATTCATTGTAGCTTCTCATCTAAGTACTAAAGCACACCAATCCCAATCTGTGCGTAAGTTTGTTGAGGAAGCATTGCAGCTAGCTATCGAAACTCCAGAGTTCCAGTTTGCCATAAGGCTTTGTCAAGGTTGGATTTGGACTACGCGGCAAAATAATCCTCCAGCAACAATCATAGTGCTTAAGCAACTTCTGGAATGGGTAAACACCAGCGAAAAAATTGTGCAACTTATTCAAGTAATCTATGAAGGTACTGGGTTAACTATTACTGAGCTAGAAGTAGGTATTGTGCTGGAGCAACAAGAGCATTTTTTGCAGACTAACTCGGCTGTCCGCTTTGTAGGTTTACTTGGTGGCATCTTCTTTTCTAGTTTAGAACAAATCAAAAATACAGTAGAGACAACCCTTAATAAACTTGATCGTAAGCAATTACCCAGTGCGTTAAGTGCATTTTTGCAATCATTAGACTATGCAATGCGTTCACTCACTAAAAATGTAGAGCAAGCAATCAATCATTCCTTAAAAAACTGGATACTGAATCTAGTTTTACGTTTACCTGACATTGATGATCTTGGTGGTACAAGTGTTCATCATGTGCAAGATTTTTTGAAAATGCTTGGTAAGCCAGATTTGGAATGGCTTGTTAGTACTGTAGAAAAACGAATTCAAATGGTTTCAGAACCCGATGGTTCTAATATCAGAGTATTACCTAGTCGACAAAGATTATCTCAATGGATTGACCCTATTTCTTCAGAGCAAGCTGGCGATATCACAATACGAAACTTCATTACAAAGTTGCTATCATACACTGATTCTTCTCCAATGTTGTTGTATGGTTTTCCTCGGTATCTAGTTGATGTTGATCCAACTGGAATAATTACGGCAGATTTGGTTGTAGAGAAGCTTACAGATGCCAGAATACGGGAAAATCCTCGTAAAATTTATCAATGGTCAAAATTTGCCGGCTACTACCCAGATGACTCTCCTGCTTGGCGTAAAATTGCCCATGAAGCTTGCTCCTTAGCAGTTCGATTTGATGATCGGCACAAATACTCAATTTTTCACGCTTTAAAGAATTCTGAGCCAAAAATGTCGATATCGACTATAGGTGAAGTGCCTGCAAATTTTCAAATGGCAGTAGAAACGGCACAGCAACGATTAGAAGCTGAAACTGATTCTATCTTAATTCCATTCAGGGAATGGATGCTTCAATCAGCACAAGCAGAATTAACTAGTGAAATTGAACGAGTTAAAGAAGAGATCGAAGAATGACAGCAGAAAAGTTGAAACAGCGTCTACAGCAAAGTGCAAGTGATTTACGACTGATAGTTACCACTTTAAGTTCGATCTCTTCACCATCTATACATACTGATTGTATAGATGAAATTAGAAAATTTGAGACTATAGCCAATCAGTTATCTTCTATATGTGATCTCTTAAATCCTAGAGAAAATGCCCACAAACTACTACAAAAACTGCCTTTGATTACAGACCCCAGTACAGATATTGTTGACTATCATGGAATAAAGATTCCTTTTAGCAATGCTCGAATATTGGGTTTCCAAGGCTATATTTCGATGACCTGGAGTATATGCGACTCAATTACAACTGCTATTGCTCCATTAATTTGTACTGAATCAACCTGTAAAGATCGGAGTAATCCACCACAATTATTAACCCACTTTATCAAAGAAAGCAAATATTCATCTTATTACACCGCTTACTTTCTTAAATTAAATTATGGTTGGGCTATTGGCGTTTCTTATGTTATCCGAAATCATTTCTTTCATGATGGTGCTTCTTTGCAAAATGGAAAAGATTTTTTTGTAGGTATAAGCCTAGCAGATGAATTTGATATCTCTAATGAAGGTTGGGATTTCCTAGAAAAAGAAATGGCAGAAAAACATAATAAGTTGAAAAATGATCACCACCGATTAGTTTCTTCGTGGCCTTGGCATCGAAATAATTTGCTGAATCTGCTAAGACTTTGTAATGAGGAAATTGACGAAGCTTTAACTTGTTTAGTTGGTTGGGCTGTGGGAATGGCAACTTTACAAGCGCGTTATTTATTAGAAAGAGATTTTAGTGCAATTTCGCCACCTGCTGTATCTTCTTAACTTAACCCTTATTTGTAGTAACTGTAAGTTAATAAAATAATACATCGACATGACTCCAAATTGAAGAAGTTCTGGGCGTAGATTTTGGAATGAGTTTTAATGATTCATATTGGCACTGTCAATTCTCTGTCCTTAGCAGTCTCTCTCAAAGAGTGATTACAGCTAGAGACTAGATTCTGAGCAAACATCACGAACTAAAAGAGGTGGAAACATGAATAAACCATCCTCTAAACGTAAAAAGCCTACCCCTGCTGCATTCAGTGACGACACGCCATCAGATAACCAAGACCTTGAAGAAAACCCAGCTACAGCAACAATTACCGTTACTGCTGTTGAAATTCCAGAGTTAACCGAGCAGAAGAGCGGATAGTTGGCATTTATCTAGGAACGATCGCTTGTCTGCTTTAAAAAATTAATTACCCCACGGATATCTAGTAAATAATTGCTAATCATCTCTAAAGAGTAAACTTCAGGTAATGCTCGTTGAAACTTACTTAAGCGATACTCAGGTAACTGCAAAAGGATGAAGCGCTGGGTAGCTGGAGTTTCCCAAAAGGTAGGAGTACTCATCTGAGCGATCGCTAAACTTAAAGTTGCATAACCAACACTATCGCCTTCAATTTTTAACTTGAAGTTGTCAGAGGTAATCTTCCAATCATGGTGAAATTGCAAACCGTATTTAAGGGTGTGATTAATTTGTCCACCTGCGAAAGTCCACCACAGCGCCCGATCTGGTTCTAATTGTATGCTTGATTGAACTTCTGTTATTAATGGCCTGAGATCAGAACGGTACTCATCTAACACAACTTGCGTCTTAGCATCAATGTAAGGAATAGTACTTTCTGAGTGCAATATTTCCGCAATTTGCTGACAAAGTTCAAAGCCTAGTAGCTGTGGGGCAAAGCCACCCCAGCTTGGTTTTTTACCACGGGGGGCTGGAACAACTCCAACTGTGCGTTCCTCATGGCTAACATGCATAACTGTCCAAGCCCGACCACCGAGAAGAAATGAACTCATCTGTGCAACTAATTTATCGACAAAAGCTTGCTCTAAAGAGCCTACAGTGTAACCTGCTGGTGTTTGAACTTTATAGAGAACTGGGCTACTAAAAACAGCGTAAACTTCCATAAAGTTTTTACGCCCAAACACTCGTTCTGCTTTTTCTCCCATCGATAGTAGCCCACCAGCTAGAAATAGGAAATCCTCCTGAATCATGTGTTTGATGAGTATTTCAAATTCTGAATGGGTTATGCCTGAAAAATCAGGAACTACTGAAAGTTGCCCCCAGCAGAGTTCTGGGCTAATGCCACCAAATTGGAGAGTGAGTGCTAGTAGCTGATGTACAAGTACGGGCCATGCGCGTGTCTGATTCGGTATAGATTCGACCCAGCCTTTCCTAGCTAGTTCAATGATGGCGATCGCTTGCAATACTGTCTCTACATTTTCACAGAAAAATGTAGTATTAGCTTGTTGCCCTGTTCTCCGTCCAGTACGACCCAAGCGCTGGAGGAAGGATGAGACTGTAGAAGGGGCATTAGCTTGCAATACTAAATCGAGGTCGCCAACATCAATGCCCAACTCTAGAGTGGAGGTGCAAATAATGCTGGCATTTGTCCCTCTATGAAAACGTTCTTCTGCGGCTGTTCGTTCTTCTAGGGAGACAGAACTATGGTGGACAAAGACATCTGTACCTCGGTTACGCATCCGTTCGGCAATTTCTTCAGCCAAAGATCGACTTTGGCAAAAAAACAGGCTTTTTTTGCTCTGCGTTATCTGACTGGCATCTTGAGCGATCGCACCTAACGTATCACGCAGATAAACGCGCAAATCCTTTTTTGAGGGAACTTTGGGCGGATCGACAACGTAACCTGGACGTTTTGATGTACCTTGGAGCCAATGCAAAATATCTACCGGATTACCAACGGTGGCACTAAGTCCAACGCGCTGCACGTCGTTATTGGTGTAACGAACTAGCCGTTCCACAACGGACATGAGATGGGCCCCTCGGTCTGTACCAGCTAGGGCATGAACTTCATCAATTATTAAAGCACGCATATCGCCAAAGATTTTTGTGTGGGGGACTTTGGCGGATAGCAGCATCACCTCTAATGACTCAGGAGTGGTCATCAATAGTGCTGTCGGCTCTTTAATAAAGGCACGCTTTTCCTGATCTTTAATATCCCCATGCCAAAGAAAGCGCCTTAGACCTACCATTTCGGTGTAATGCCCCAAACGTTCAGCTTGATTATTCAACAAAGCTTTAATTGGTGCAATGTATATTAGTCCAACTCCTTCAGGCTCGCGTTCCATTAACATTGCTAGTAATGGAAATATAGAAGCTTCCGTTTTGCCACCAGCTGTAGGGGCTAGAACAATTGCATTATTACCGTCGAGCAGTGTATGTCCTGCCAGTTCTTGGACAGGACGCAGAGAAGACCACCCTAAGTTGGAGACAATAGCGGCTTGCAAACGGGGAGGAAAGCGAGCAAAGGCTGAAGTCATGGCTAGAACTCCACAGCTGCGTAACCTTGAATATCCGCAGGTTCTTCGTCAAAATAAGTACGACCTTCACGGATGAGCAATTCTACTTCATTTAAATCTGTGGGTTCAAAACCTTCTGCGCTCATTGGGTCAAATTCATCATTTTCTGATGCTAAATCAAGGATGTTGACAAACTGGCGCAGAAATTGTCGAGGAACCACTCCCACGTCTCCCTTAAAGCCAGCAGTAACTTTGGTAACTAGCCGTTCAATAAACTCTGAAGTGACTTTATTGACAATTCCAGTCCGATTGGCTGTGGGGTAAATTTCTCGCAATTTGAGTGCCACCTCTTTTAAACGGCGTGCATCAAAGGGTTTGAGTTCTAACTGGGGTTGGCGGGGGTTAGCAAAGCCAGCAAGAGTCAGAAATTGGATACGGTCATGCAGAGGTTCTAGTCCAGCAACTCCACGTTTAGTATCAAAAAATTCAGGTGTTCCCGTATAAATCCATAATAATCCTCTGTAACGGTCGGCGGCATCACAGATTTGGCGAATTCCATTTAAAGATTTACCTCGACTATCATGCCGCATTCGCAGTACTGTTTCTACTTCATCAATGACAATAACCAGTCCCTTGTAGCCTGCGGCTTTGACAATTTCGAGAATACCGTGTAAATAGTCTAGGGCATCTCGGCTAGCAATATCTCCCTTAATGCCTGCGGCTTTTTTAGCGGTAGCAGCCACATTTTCACTACCAGAAAGCCAAGAAAGCAAGGCGCTGGCTTCAGCAATTTCACCTTTCTGCTTAAAAGTAAAAATAGCACGGAGAACTCGTGCCATATCTTCAGGAGCTTTACCGCCTGTAAGAGAAGCAAGTTCTTCTTCTATGCGTTGCTGTACTAAAGTATCGAACTCATCGCTGTTTTCATCTGCCCCACCAGCAATCAGTGCATCTTCCACACGCGCAATCCAGCGATCGATAATATCGCTTAAAGCACCTCTAGGACAAGAACTAGTTCCCAATTCCTGAACGACTTTGCGATAAACATCATCGAATTTGTAAAAGTGCAAATCGTTATCAGAGACGACAACAAAACTAGTGGCAAAACCTTGAGCTTGGGCATCAAGGATGGCTAGACGGGACATAAAAGTTTTACCACAGCCGTAGCCACCGCGTAAGAACTTGAAGACACCTTCGCTATTAGCTGCCAGTTGAAATTGGCGATGAATTTCTGTTCGCTGTTTGTCAATACCGACAGCAAAGGCTTCTAACCCTCGTTCTGGAACAACGCCGGAGCGAAGACGCTCAAAAATATGCTCAATATCTCGTTCACTGATTGCCATAGTTGATTTTAATTAATACGTTTACTTTTATACATTAATCTGTTAATTTTGCTTGACATAGCGTTTACCGTTACTGGTTGTTTCAATCCTGACTGAGAAAGGAACCTTCTTCAGGTGTTCCTCAAAATCTAAGGAGAAACGCCGCACCAGTCTAGCTGAACCAAGGATTTGGTTTAGTTCCGGTTCTGTGATTGAACCATGTTGCTGGAGGTGGAAGAATACACGCCGAACGGTTTCATCCTCGAAACTATCTTGCCAGTCAGTATTTTTGGGTAATTCGGTAGCCGCAGAAACCTCACCCTGGATCAATGATCCAGAGACATTGAAATAAGTTTGAGGAACTATTGACTCTACATCTTCAACATTATCTGGGTGATAAATTTCCAGACGGACACGCTCATCTCGCTGTCCCTTGAGGTCAAAAAGCACCTCAATCCAATCTCCTTCGACGGCAATTTGGAGTTGCTGATTTTTGACTTCTGCACCAGGGGCATCCTTAATCGTAACTTGGATGTCAGGTCGCTCTGGCACGCGCAAGGCGACATTAATTTCCCTGGCTCCCACAAAACTGAGAACGCCTTGGGCAACAGGCGCGGGTTTAACCCTAACCCGAATCCGGCTACAGTCTAAAATACTTGGCTCTGGTTTGGCTTCGATGAGATATTTCACCATTGCCAAATGAGACTGATGACGGTGGGATACTGTTAGTACAGGAATAACTCGCTCTTGAAGGCTATTCCCACCATGTACAAAGGTAGCACCAGGATTGCCAGTAGCAAAAACAGCAGTATCTTTACGGAATAGTAAGTAACCTTCTTGTCCTTCGTATTTGAGGGCATTTAAAGAAACTGTTACCATTCCTTCTTCGGAGCGGGGTTCTTTGGCAAGAATATAACGGCGATTGGAGTCACGATAGGGTTTTTCTTGGGTAGTTTGGTCTTGGAGGAGAAATCCGTGGTCAGCAGTGAATACAAACTCATTTATACCAATACTTTTGAGGTGGTTCCAGGCTGACTTGATTTGTTGAAGCCAAGTTTCAAAGGTTGCTAAACCTACATTAGCTTCGCCTGCATCGTCAATTTCTCTACTGTGAACAACAACAAGATTGGTATTAGCACAGCTTTGTTTGAGGCTGGTGGTTGACCAATTGCAGACTTCTGCCAGAGTCAGACCCCGAACTTTTCTCCGACCTGCACTGATATTATCAACACTCTTCTCACTCATTGCCCGGACTCGCTCATCAGGCTTTCGCACAGTATACTCACCTGTTTTAAAACCTTTGAAACCATCATTACCCGCTAATACTACCCGACCATTTTGGGTAACGGGGGCAAGGATGTTCATCCCGACAGCAGTGATGCTGGGTAATTCGGCATATCTCCCTTTCAACGTTACGGTAGTACCAGCCCCTTCAAATTCCTGGATAAGTTCTGTTGCCATTTCGTAGCGGAAGGCATCAATCAGAAAGTAAGCAACTTTTTTATTACCTTGGGTGAGGGGGTGTACTACTTGCTCGTAGAGAGTGCGTTGCTGAAGCCCATCATCGGGTAAAAAGCTTTCTGTGGTGCAGATGACGGCAAAATCTTGTGCCAGCGTATCAGCCCAATTGCGGTACTGAAAACGAAGTTTATCGGCAGCTTCTAGGAGTTGGGCGAAGTGGGGTAAGGTGGGTTCTAGGAGTTTTAACCTCTGTTGCTCAAAGCGGCGATGTGCTTTGTCTACTTCAGAGCCAGTTTGGGTATAGTATTCTAAAGCTTCTCTGAGGGTTTGTTTGCCCTTAAGCTGCCCTGAACCTTGAATCATGTAACCCAAAGTGGCTGCATCTTTGATTAATGACCATTCTAATCTGCGAGTGCGATCGCGTTCTAGCCAAAATGAAGCAGACTCGGTGTGAGATTGTGACCATTGTAAGGCTTTCTGAAATTCCCCACTCAGCAGTGCTTGTACAGCACCCTGTAAAATGGCGGTTTCTTCCCACTGGAAGGTTTCAAATTGTCCCAGGTCTTCGGGGCTAATTTGATTAAGTTCTTGTTCTAGATGGGATTCTACAATTGCTGCTTTGGCTGCATAAATATCTGGATGGCGTTTTCGCAGATATTCAACAAGTTGCTTGCAGGTCTTTCGCAAGGGTAGAGAAAGTTGGGTCAGGGGTTGAAGTGCATCAAGATGAGGAGGGCGAGTGAGGTCATGGACATACTCAACGCACATCAGCCAAGCGGCAAATGTTTCGCCCAGACCGAGGAAAGATAGGGGTGTGTCGCCGTGAAAGAAGCACACAAAGGCTGTGTTCATCCCTGTGTGACGGTAGAGATGTTCTGTTAAGGTGTTGAGAGCAGTTTGGTCGCTGATTCTCGATTGCAGTACTTTGTCTTCGCCCAGGATACCGTCTACAATCCACTCCAAACTCAGACTTGTTAAATAAGCCGCTAGTCCGTCCTGGGGTTGGGAAAGGTTATTTTGCAGCCACACCTCGGCAGATGGTAAGTCTGTGATCCCATTGTTAAGGTAGTTTTCGATACTAGCAGGGTTAATGCGCCCTGTGACTGCTTCCCGAATTAATGTGTCAAAGGCTTTGCGGAAACGGTAGCCGGCGCGGTAAAGTTCCAGAATAGGAGTTTTGCGGATAGTTTCTTCCGTATGACCGGGCATGTGAATTAACAACGGTTCGGGGTCAAGTCCATTGCCATAAGTTTCCAGGGCAAGTACCATCTCTAAGTAACTGCCGCGAAAGCCAACGACTGGGGCAAAAAAGTCACCACGGTTATAACGGGCGATTAACTCATCAACATAACTGTTGTAGTACCCGTCTTTATCTAGCCAAATAACGATACCGCGTTGACGCAGTTCTCGCTTCAGTTCTGCTTCCAAAACTGCGGTAATTGGATTTAAGTGAGTCATGCGGCCTCCTCTTCTTGCTCAAATAGAGGGCCGTAATCTTCCTCTTGGGTTTCTTCTTTTTTGCGTTTGCGTTCCCGTCGCTTCTCTTCTTTCTCGATAATTTCCTTGACTAGCTGGGGATTTTCTCTAGCAAAGGCTAGGCGCAAAGTATCAGAATTTGTTTCCTCAATAGTAAAATCTTCAGAAATTTCATCTTGCAAGCGCAGTTCCCATTCGTAAGCTTTAGCTGGGTGATATTTCCAAAAGTAGCCGTGGGCAACAGCTAGGGAAGGATCTTGTTTGCATTTACCCTCAACTCGTTTGGGAAAATAACGGGCGGCTAAATGTGACCAGTCATAATCTTTTTTACCTTCGGCGTTGCAGAGTTCTGACCACCATTTTTTGGGTTGGTTCCACTGGGGTTCGAGTAAGGGCCAGAGGACTGCACTATTCACCATCACACCGTCGTCCAAATCCATTTTGAAACGGGCATCGACTTCGCGCTTAATATCTCTGGCGTTGGCTGGGAGTGGCCCTTGTTCCGCGCACTGTCTCACGAGGTCGATAAATGCTTTGAATTCTTCGTGGAGTTTTTGTACTTCGCTGTAGCGTTCTTCGGCTTTTGTTTGTGTTTTTTTATCGCCTTGATGTCTGGCTGTGGTTAGGTCGTTGAGTTCGCCTTCTAGTTGACTGAGTTCGGGGATGAGGTAATCTGCTAATAAAGTTTGCAATGTGTTGTCAGCCCAGCGATGAATGCTGACGAAGGCAACAAAGTTTTTACGTTGGGATGAAAGGGGAAAGTAAATTGGGCGGCTTTCGTACATCCCCAAGTGAACTTCTTTAAAGAAAGATAACCGCAACCATTTGCGAAGTTGGGTTCCTTTGGCAATAATTGAGCCGTACTCGTACCAAGCTTCTTGAATGGGTTTACAGCTTGGGTGTTCTAGGGTGTCTTTTTCTGAGTAGGCGGAGAGATACAGGATACCGTGAGGGAGTGCAAATGCGGGGACTTGCTTGAGAATACCTTCGCCATTTGCGCCAAATCGTCCTAATGCTACGCCGATGGCGTAGGAGATGAAATTGGTTGCGGGTGGTTGTTCGTAAACAGGTTCGTAGTTTGGTAGTAGTGTACCAGGTTCACGGTCTACTGCTGTTTGCGCCCATTCTTGTGCATACTTCCAGACGGATACATCTAGTTTTTTGAATTCTACAGAGGTTTCGCGGGCGGCTTCGTGTTCGGTGAAGGCTGCATCGAGTTGGGTGAAGATTTCGTCCGCTGATTCTATGGGGAAGAGAGGAAGGCGTTTAATATCTCCGACTTCAAAACCAATTCCTGGATTTAATGATGTCAGAATATGGCGAGAAGTGCTGTTGTTTAGCAAGCAAACACTATTTTGTATTTGTTCAGGAAACACAGAAGAACCTTTATGCCCAAATACACTTCTAAATCGATGCTTACGTGCTGAAAAAGAATTTCCAATCATGGAAAATGCAATTCCAACGCAAAAATAAAATTGACGGCTTGGAGTTCCGTTACCACCTCCTTTTGAACCTAAATAATCATAAACAACTTGTTTTTCCAGAGATGAGTTTTTCCATAGAATAAGAGTATCTAGTGGTTCAAACCAAACCTTTCCAGATGCACCTTTTATATAGGGAACCCATTTGGTTTTAGGTAAATCAACAAAATTTTGATTACTAGAACAAATCCAAATTCCATTTATGTTTATTTCCCAATGCTGTCTTAAGAAACGAATATTATTCGCGGTAGCCATCCCTTGTTTAACGTCAGTTTCATCTCCCATTTTCCGTGCTTCAGCATAACGGTTGAGAAATTCTTTGTCCCACCAATAAACAAGGGGTTTTCCTTTGATAACATCAAAGCGCTCGCTCCAAAATTCAAACCGCCCTATTTGTAATAAAATTGCTGCCCGTTTCCGCTTTGTTCGTCCGCTATCTCGTGAATTATCATCTAATGGAGTTGGCTGGATTGCTATACTAAATGCTTTATTTGGTGTTGCTTTTTGAAACACACTCATAACTGTTGCAACTACTTCATCAACCACTTCTTCAAATCCACCCCGATCTACATCTCCTAGTAATCTCAAATCAAAATAGCTGAGTAAATATTCCCGAATCTGTGTAAACTGCTGAATAAACATCCAATTCCGCATCGTCAGCAAGGCAGAGATACCCCCAACTCTTGTTAATTGCAAACCCCGTTCCAAAAACGCTGCATACAAATTCTCCTTTCCTTTTGGGTAATTCTTCGTAATATACCCAGCATCCGCCATCTTACTCGTCCCTTGATAAGGCGGATTGCCAATCACCAAATCATAACTGTTCTCACGCACTATGCGGATAAATCTGATACCTGCTGCTAACTGCTCACCCCGCCGCCGCAATTTGTATTGCTCTGGGGTCAATATCAACACCATATAAATTGTTCTCTAAAATCGACTCAACAATTTGGCGATCGCTCCAATTTTCCCTCCGATGCCTTGCTTCTTCCTGATAAAGTGCAAATAACAGTCCAAAGGCAATTACCAAAAAATGCCCCGAACCGGTGGCAGGGTCAAGGATTTTTAGCGATCGCACACTTTCTGGTGCATGAGTGACTGCATCTGCGGTTAATGGTTGGGGAACCCAATATTTCCAATTTTCTTCAATTCCCGGTTCAATGGGCATTAATGCGTCTAAAGCCACCTCTGTTCGTTCGCGCTTTTCTCGCCACTCTTTACGCCTTGCTTCCAAACGAGCTAAAGTTCCATCTGCCTCAACCTCAGCCGTCCAACCGTGCTTTTTGCACATTGCCAGCCACATCTGCCCCAAACTGTTATGGAGTAACCACTCCACCATGTAACGCTCTGTAAACATTTGGGTTTTGCTGGCAATTTCATGGGGTTCTACCTTCCTGCCCCCCTTTAATTTGGCATCTAGGGCTTCTCGTTCTGGGTCGTTCCAGTATTGGTAAACCCACCCCAAAGTTGTATCATCGAGCCAAACATCCTTTAATTCAGCTGCATCCAAAGCCTCAATTGCTGCTCTCAAGGTACTGGCTGGAATTGGGAATAGTGCTGTCACTCCGACATTGCCAAACAAACCTGGCAACTCCTGAGCCAGTTCATCGTAGAGTAATTGCAGTAGTGTTCCGTATCCCTCAGTTTCATCCTTGCACAAGTCCGGTGCAAAATCTCGAAACTCCCGATAACCCCGACTCTGCCAACCTCCGGTTAATACAGCAGGTTTAATTAATCCGTGTGCTTCCATCTGCTTAATTACTACCAGCCGATTGAGCAAGGTTGCAGCTGCGAGCTTAACAGCCGTTTTCAAATAGCGATCGCGTATCTCCGACTCTTGATTCTTACTTTTACCCTGACTACGGGATTGCTCATCTAACCATTGTTCTAAACGTTGCCGCTTTACCCGTTGTTCTTCTGCTAATCCGGCTTTACTTACAGCAGTAATCGACAATCGATACGTGCTTTCTACGGCGTTTTGCAAATCAGTAAGCAAACGTTCTCTTAAAGCACGAATTGTACTGGATAATTTGGATTTAGCTTCAGGGGTGAGATAGGACATTGGGAATGGGGCATGGGGAATAAGAAGCATAAATACTCAACTCCCAATCCCTAACTCCCAACTCCCAACTCCCAACCCCCAATCCCCAATCCCCAATCCCCAATTC
>NZ_NOLK01000156.1:0-19104 GCF_002245985.1 Nostoc sp. 'Peltigera membranacea cyanobiont' 232 | reverse complement strand
AATGAACCACGAGTCCGTAAACGTCGCCCAAAAATTTACCCCTTGATGACGAAACCCCGGCATGAATTACGCAAGCAATTGCAAACTGCTTAAACCGCAAGGGTTTCGGCTTTTCTTAGTGCCATTCGGAACTGGGCCAATGAAGTAGGGTGAGCAGCCCAAGTCAACCCATCCCCGCTTGCAGATACGGAAGAACATCGCGGTGGTGATACTGCCGTCCGCTTCGTTAATGTCCCAGATGACTTGTTTAAATGATTTCCCAAAAGGGTGACGACCTGTGGGTTCTTTCCCACCGTTGAGGCTGCCCAAGATGCCGAATCCGCCTTTAACGTTTTGGTCTTTACCAGACATCCATTGTGCGCCAACGATAGTCTCACTGCCCGAAACTTCGATATGACCGCACTTTTTCTCGCACGGGACATTAAACCCAGCTTGATAGCTACCGCTTATTGACTTCCAGCGTCCGCTTTCAAGCGAACCGAGGGGTAAGTCTACTTTGCCGATAAAGCTAACATCGGGGATGGGAACACTGGGGAACTGATCAAACGGTACATCTGCTAATCCCGGAACCTTACTAATTGTTGTGTTTTGCCAGTTAGTAAAGTCCTTTAGCTGTGCATCCTGAATACCGGGAATGCTGGTTAATTTATACTTATTGAGTTTGACATACTTACCAAGTTCCACTTCTCCCAGTTCGGGATAATTGTCCAGTACTTCACCAACAGTTTGGTAGCTTGCGGTGCTGCCTGTTACTTTGGTCACTAGTTCTTGAATTGGTGGGATGGCTCCGACTTCTGAATCTTCAAGCTTGGGAATTGCTTCGGCGAGGTCTTCGAGTGTTTGCCACTCTAGTGTCTCAAAATCTGAAAGTTTGAGATTTTTGAGGTTAATTCCCGTGATGTTGGCGATATCTTCAAGCGTAAAATCTTCAATATTGAACTCAGTTGCTTCAAAATCGCCCAGTTCCATGACTTCGGCAAGGCTTTGTCCGGTACTCCAGGTGCGTGTCTCCTTCATACCAGGGTTTTTGATATTAGGAAATTCGACGCTGCCAGCACCGCCAAATTTCATATTTTTGAACGTGATACTACTCCAGTCAGGAGTAGGTGCGCCGTTGACGTATTTAGTTGCGACGGGCTGTGGCTGTTTGGTTTGTTTTGTTTTATCTATCGAAGTGTTCAAATTTGAATACTTCGATGTAACTGTTAGAGCTACTGCTTTCTCACCGAATAGGAGACTGCCGATATTGTAGCTACCTCCAAACCGGATTAACCCATGTAGGGCAAGTCCTGCAATAAGTCCTGCTACCATCAGGTAGCGTAAATTATTAAACTTTTCCATCCGATACTCAAGCGCTCGGTTAGTTTTGTTGTGAGTACTTTCCTGACTTGCAGCTCTCACTGGTACGATCGCAGTTACCTCGGTTGTGATATCTAAAATTTGGTTGTTGGAGGTCAAATTTTCGTTATACATCACTGGTTATTTAAAAATTATTGATTCAAGAGAAAGTTTGTTTTACCTGTATTTGGTGTTATGGGAGTATTATTGCGCTGTGGCGGTATTTCTAAGAAGCGCTTTCCACCTAGCACCATGAGTTTTTCAACCAACTGCATTGATACTCCGGTGGTGCTGGCGGCGACAACAAGTTCCTCTCCTTGCGATCGCAACTCAACAAGTTGGTTCAGACGCTTCCAAAGCTTGCTATCTGTAGTAACCCACTGGTTTTTTAAGGCAACTTGCATCCCTTTGGCGATATGTCTGCTATCAGATAATGCGGTGTAACTGACCTTTGGTTTTACTTCTTCAGGTTTGCTGGGAGTATCGCTAATAATTTCAATTTGGCTGTACTCTGGTGTGCTACTGCCCGCTACAATCCGAAAGTGGTAGCTTTTCCTTGTTGACCCAGATTCGGTAATCACCGTCATGTGCGCCCCGTAAGAAGCTTGTGGTAAACCGGGGATTTTGACTGTCTCGATGCGGCGAATGTGAATTAGTCCTGCGCCCGTACTGTTTCCAGAACACTTACCCAAGCCTTCAAGACATCCGTCTACATCAAAAACAAACCTAGATGGGTCATCTAGCCAGATTTTCTTGATGACTTCTCTGGTGTTGTAGAACGATATTGATACCCCATGTCCGGGCCACACCTTAACTGTCTGCAATTGGGCATTCTCCCCTGACACCTGGGACGCAGCAACTTGACGGATAGTATTTGCTAGTACAAGTTGGTTTGGTGCAAGCACGGAGGCGATGGTGAGGCACCCGCTAAAGGCGATCGCGCAGGGGATAATTAAACTAAAGTTGGCTATATATCTGAGTTTCACAGTTTGATTGACCTATCGACTTTGATAGTGATTTTGGTGTCTTTAGGCACATACCAGACATTGGGACGGCGGTTGATTTCGTCAGTGGCACGTTCTGTCCGCTTGCTGACTGTTTCGCCAAGTTTGCCAAAGGCACCTTCAAGGAAGGCAGCTCCCAGGTTGCGGTTGTTATTGCGGCTGCGGGTTCTTGTCCCACCTAAAGGCAAATCTTCTGTGACTTGTTCATCTGGCTGGTTGATAATTTCCCCTACCTTGGCAATACCAGCTATTGTTCCTAAAGTGGTATCGTATTTGGCAATTTCAGATCCCTTGTTGTCGTAGGGTCTGGCGGCTAGGGGGGAACCTGCTTCTCCCAGGACTGATATCGTTCCGGGTGATAGGGGGTATTCGGTTCCGTCTTTGAGGATGGCCGTGACTTCGGCACGCACGCCTGATGTGCTATCAACCGAAATCATGGCGATAGTTACCTGTGTTCCTGCTGGAATGGCTATTTCGCCAGTATTGCTGTAAAGCGGCTCGTTCAACTGGGCGACAAACCGTAACGTATTTGTCTGCTCTTGGGAACGACCGTTATTGTTGATTTGGGGCATCACGAGCGGAGTTACGAGGGTTGCACTTGCAAACGAACCGACAACTAGATACTGTGGTTGTGTTTCTTGAAGTATCTGTGCTTCTTCTGGCAGGTAGTCATTTGCAACTCGTTCGACTTGCTGAGGGAGATTGTTTTCTTTATTACCAGCAAAACTGGATTCTACGGTTTTTTCTTTGCCAAGTTCTGAGCTAGTTTGTGGTTCTTTTACCGAGAAGCTATAAATAATTGGTACGGCTTGATTGTTTTTTTCGTCACCAGTATTGCTATACTCTGGAGTACTGTCGTTTGTGTTTACAGGTTCCCAACGCGGGCGCAGTTCTTCAATTTTATTGGGAGTGTTGGTGACTGTTTCGGTATTCTCGCTGCGGCGGTTACGGCGACGACGGGAGCGACTGGTATTTTGTTCTGCTGGGCGTAATGTTTCTTCAGTTTTAGCTGTAACTTCTTCTGCTGTTGTGCTTGTAGGTTCACTTACAGTGGTACTGGCTAACATATAATCAACCCGACCAACCGAACCCAGACTACGCAGGCGTTCGAGTTCGGCTATTGGGTCTTTGGCGACACTCTGGTTGCTGGCAACTATTTGTTTGGCAAATTTTGGCAGAGGAGCGCTAGGACGCAGGGGTGGTATTGGCTGTGAAGCGACTTCTCTACGTCTTGGTCTAACAGTTTCGGGTGCTTCTTCTCGGTATACACGTCTTCTGGAAGTAGGGGGAGTTTCTTGAGCGACTACCCTTCGTTGTCGAGTAGAACGTGTTTTCTCTTTGTTTTTGGATTGTTCTTCTTCAGTACCTTCCTTTTTCTCTTCTTTGTCTTCTGTCTTGCCTTTACCATTTAGTGCATCAAGTTCTTCCTGTTGCTTGGCAAGGGCAAGCTTGGCATAGACATCCCCATCTTTTTTCTCAGATGCGGCAACCGTGGGAGTGGGGGTAGGGGTTACTTCTGGTTTTTTGGCATTTTTACCACCCCCATTCATCATGCCGTTGAGGACAAAAAATATAACTAGGAACCCAGCACCGAATGCACCACCAATAATTCCTAATCTTGACCAGGGAGATGTGACAAAATCGTGTTTAGTTTGTATTAATGCGGGGTCTTCTACTTCCAGTTCATCTTCTTCAGCTACCTCATATTGTGAACTCTCCAGTTCATCTTCTACAGGTTTTATATCTTTACTCTCAATTGGTAAAAGACTATCTACAGAAGATAATTCATGCTTATTTGAAGCCTCATCTTGTAGCTGTAACATATTTTGGTATCTAATTACTAATTATTTTCTTTTTTGCCGAGATTATAATCAACAATTTGAGTAATTTCTAAACCTGGCTCTCGTACTAAATAAATTTTTTTATCAAGTTCAGTTGGCTTGGCTGGTAACTTGGGAGTATCGATAGCTTCGACAGTAATTGTTTTGTTAAAGGCGATTCCTTTGCCTTGGTTTTCATTTCTATCAAAGCTTACGAGCGTACCGATATAATCAACCTCCCACTTTCCATCCTTGATTTTTCTGGGTTCAGAGATATGGCGGGTGACGAGTGAGACTTGAACTTCACCGTTAAATACACCATTTGGGACAATTTCTGCTAATTTTTTGAGGAAGTTTGCCCGAAAATCTTGATTTTCAGATAATGCAAATGCAGCTTCCCAAGCTCTAGTCGGAATTCTTTTTCTACTATTTTTTGTTGTTTGAACATCTATTCCTTTATCAGGTTTGGTAACGTTTTCGCCATTCTCTGTTGCTTCGATTATTCCGTTCCAACCGAACATTTTAATCATGCTATCTGAGATAAAGCGTTTGATAGTTTCATCTTCGCGTTCGTTGGGAGCAGCAAATTTACCAGGTGAAATAGAGCCATCTTGGAGTTGAACAACCGTCATACCTTTGACATGACGATTTGTACTAGAACTCATACCAATATTTACAATTTGCAATAGGATCGATAAGATAGTTCCTCCTGCTGTTATGGTGATTGCCATTGCAATAGGTGTAGAGGTAGATTGACCGTAACTGAGGAGGCGGGCTGGTTGAGATTTAGACTTAGGTTTAAGCATATATTTCCGATTTAGGGAACTCACTAGTAAATTGATATACTAATAAAACAAACTGATGTGCTTTTTGCCAAACTATCAAATCTTGAAATGTCTTAGCTGACTCCTGAATTCTGACTCCTGAATTCTGACTAATTACTTTTTAACTTTAATTTTGGAACTAACAAATTTGGTGGCATTGACAGCAACCGTTGCAGTTGTACTTGCTCCACCAGTAGCGATTCCTGCTGCAATTTCAGATCCAAATGCTACTGTTTTACCTAATCCTGTCCAAACAGCTATTCCACCACCTGCGGCTAATGCAGATGAAAGGATAGGAGAAACCAATCCGACAAAAAGGAGAAATATCATCGGTTGGTTTTGTTCGGAATTAGCAATAAGTTGTCCGCACAAACCAATAATCATGTTGAAGCAAAGTTTTGCCATTCCAACGGTGAAATAACCAGTTAGCCAAGCGAAAATAGGTTTCGCGCCAAAGGGGAGTAGTGAACCGCCTATTGCCAATGGGCCAAGTAGGGCAGTTAAAAGCATCGTGAATTCGATACCCCACTGGTAAGCGTTATTGAGGGCGAGGAGGATGACTGCAACAAATCCGGTGATCATCGAGCCGATTGTACTGGTGATAGAATTACCAATCTTTTCGGCAATTTGACCGGGGGAGAGGTCGTTGAGCGCATCTTTGGCATCAGATAAAGCCTGAAGTGGGTTAAACTCCCAACTACCGCTATCGGGGGCTTCTCCTTTAAATAGATCGGGTGCAGAGGTTTTGAGTTCTGCTTCTGCTTGTTGCAAGCAGTTGATTGAATCTTGCGTGTTACCAGGGATCGAGCGACATCTTTCCATTGCCGCCCCTACTTGCTGCTGGAGGGCAATATTGCCGACTGCTCGGTTGAATGCTACTTCTAGGTTTGCTCCGGCAGCAGTAAACTCAAGAATGTCATTATTGACAGTATTAATGTATCCTCGTATTGCGAGTGTTCCACTTCTGAGTAAAGTGCCATTGTTAGCTAGTAGCCCGATAACCAGGATGGGCCATATCCAACTGGAGAGGGCTTTCATATCTTCTTGATTTATCCAGTTTTTGCCTAACTCAACCATAAAAAGGGTAAGTGTGGCGATCGCAAAAAACTGACCAACTTTGCACATCGAGCCGTACAAGCTGCCGTTGAGGGTTTCTTGCCAAAGTTCATTAAAACCTTCAGCTACTAATTGCGCTCCAGCGGCGGCATTTTCTACAATGTCTTGTCCAAAAAATGGGTCGGTTGCAATTATGAGGTGTTCTAACATAGCACTTGGTTAACAGGCGTGAAGGTTTGGTCATCTCTGGAATTGAGATGACCAATTGATTAAGGTGAATTATTCACCTGCGGTAGTTTTGAGACTGCTAAACCCACTGATTTCCATGTACTGGGCACTGATACCGTCCATCATCAGGTTTTGACGACGGCGATCGCTTGCTCCTTGTTTGGCAAGTTGAGATAGCATCAGGTTAGTTTGCTGGACATCGTGCCGTGCTTGCAGTCCGTCGGTGCGGGATTGCCCCAACATTGAGACAATTTGCGAGTTTTGGGCAGCAATTACCTTGAGAATGTTTTGTGAAGCATCCATTGATTGTGCAGATTCCGCAAGTTCTTTGGCCTCAGCTACAGTTTGTTCAGTTGCTTCTATTTCATTTTTGGTACGTTCCTGACCGACTTCCCCTAAGACGCTTGCGATCGTGGCGCGGGTGGTTTCTCTCTCCAGTTCGTTAGCTGCACCTACAGCACCTTCAACTGTGTTACTTTCATTCCAGTTACCCTTGCTCTTGAGTTGCTCTTTGAGCTTTTCGGCTGAATTTACTGGGTCTGGCATATCCATACTGCCAGTCTGAATAGCAGTTTTAGCTTCGCTTTTCATCCCACCCCATTCATTAGCTGCTGCGGTGAGTTCGTTTTTGGTTTCCTCAAAATAGTTATTGAATTTGCCTAAAACCTTGAAAAAATCGTCAATTGAAAAAGCATAACTGGGTGCTGTACTGAGTAAAGTAACCAGACCAATTATTGACCCGATTATTGCCCCTTTCTTACTAAAATTGAACTTTGGCTTCATACTTTTTGTGGATAAAATAACCAATGTGGCAATTAAATTTAAGCCACTTGTTTATGAGTTATTGATTCTTCTTGTTATAAATCCAGATTATTCTTAGCTTTTCTTATATAACTTATGCTGGCTTTAATTGCTTATTGTTATTGTTATCCAGTAATTGTTGTGCTTCTTGGCTTAACTCATCTCCGCGAAGTGTCTGTATGTAGCTTTCTGAAAATCTCACCATACCCAGCATTGGATTATCGACATATTTATTGAGAAATAGAGTGCGTAATTCTTGCTCGTTCGGGTTATTTGCTACTGCTGCAAGTAAACAATAAGCAGGGTAATATCTACAGAAGGTAAGCTTGCCATTATCGTCAAGTAACCACTGTGAGTAGATACTTTCGCGTTTTGGGAAGAATGCTTCGGTACTATTGCGTGAGATAATTTCATAAGGGTATTTAAACCTGTTAACAAATGGGTCAACAGCTGATGTTTGAATCCGACCGATAAGGCGGGTAGTGATGTTAGCAAATATCTTGGAAGCAGACTTACTTTGGAAAATACTTTCTGGTTCTTGGGCAGATAAAATTACACGTATACCTGCTTTTGCACCGTTGGCGCAGAGTCTACCAATTAGCTCGGCTATGCTGTCAAAACTAAATAAAATCGGTGCTTCGTCTAAGAAAAATATTGATACTTTGGATGATAAAGCTCTACGTAATGCTGCGGAATAAGCGCTAAGGGCAAGGACTGCTGCATCAGCTTCACTTCCAAGCGATCGCAGTGCGAATACCAGTAGTCGGGCATCAGTTTTAAAGCTAGATGGATTGGCGATTGATTGTCCAACTCGTGAGTTCAGCCAAAACTTTAATCGCAATCTGATTTGGTCAAGAGCATCAAGAATTTCTTTACTATTATTGGTGATGGAATCAAGTTTGATAAACCCAGGCGAACAATAATTATAGAAATCTTTAAGTGTGGGAATATCTGCCCATTCAGGTGTTCCTAATCCATTTTCTAGTGCAAGTTTATATCGAAGTTTGATATCTTCATCGTTGTAGAAAGTTTCAATTGTGATTGTAATGATACTTTCGATATTTGATATCATTGTCGGACTTACCCCGACAGGATTTGTCCCAAGTACCATTATCATTAATGTAGATTTCAAGAATTCCTTGAAATCAGTCATCCTTTCCTTAATAAGTTCAGGTTCATACCCCCTTAAATCTGGTAATTCAAATAGGTTGTTCGATTCTTTACTAATATCGAAATATGCCCCTTCTTCTCCCATGAATTTGGTATAGTCGGTAAACGTACTAGTACCATCAGGTTTGGGATAATCAAGTGCAATTACGGGAATGTCTTGAGCCAAGGCAGGTGTTAATAGACCTGCTACTAAGACAGATTTACCTGCACGGGTAGTACCGAAAATGGCAAGATTTTTGTGCTGCTTGTACAAGTCCAGATGTACTGGAGTTCCTCCCTCTTCAGCTATTAGCTCAAACCCGGATTTATCTCCCGTAGCCGTTCTAACTATCGGCATGAGTCCGGGAACTTCTGATGAGAAATAAGGGAGGCGACGGTTAAAGGGTCTTGTAAGTAGGTTTTCCCAGACTATAGGTACACATTGTAACCATGTCTTCCAAGCATACTCAATTTCTCTATCAACTACGGCAGGTCGTAAGAAACAGCTAGAAAGGTATTGGCAAGCTTCATCAAGTTTTTGACGACTGTGACGATGAACACAAAAGACAACAGCAGTGTGGATGGGGAGACTGCCTCTGAGGATAGTTTCTTGTGCCTTAACTGCCTCCTCAATGTTCATATTGGCTTTTACGTCAATTGACCCCTTCTCAGAAGACATGGCGCTGGAGGTAATTGACTGTTTGGTGATTCGTTGAAGGGCAGTTTTGGCGAGTCCCTGGTTAGCTTTAGATAGCTGGCAGATAATCTCAGTATCGGAGATTTTTTCTTTGGATATTACCTCCCAAAGGTATCGAAGCTGGGCGTATTCGTCTACCCAGCCTTGGGGCTTTTCGCTAAATTGCAGGACACCGATATACTTGTCTTGTAGTCTTACCCAACTGCGATCGAGAAAGGGGACAGATTTTTCGTTCTCTAGCATCAGGTGGCGAATATGGAAATCGCTGCTTTGAACTTCTCGAAGCCCCTCTTCATCTAATATGAGGGGATTGGGAACTTTGGGTGCGTCGCTACGGTTAAACTGACTCCAAAGAATTGACCATACTTCCTCACTTGTGACTGCTCGTACTGAAAGCCCCATTGAGTTTGTAAAAAGTTGTTCCCACCGTTGGAACCCAGAGGTAAAACTATCCCGCAAGATTGTTTCGATTCGTTCTTGCCGAACACCGTGAATTTGTCCAGTAAATTGGAACCAGGCATTTTGCAATTGTTTGATAGTTTTTTCAATCGCATCATTTGAGCGACTGTCTTCTGAAGCCAAGACACTATAGGTACACCAGAAGCGTAAAAACTTATTTTTACGGGTTCCTGCTTCGGTGAGTTCTCTTGCTCGCAGACGTTCCGATCGCACTAATAAAGTTAATTGCTCTAGATCGCATTTATCCTCTATCTTTTTTAGTTCCTGCTGCCGGAGAAAGTCATCAGTGAACGAACCAAGATGAATTGTCAAGGTTTCTCGTTCGGGAAGTTCTTTGAGTCCGCCCTCAATATTTTCAAAAATGGGGAGAATCTGTTCTTCGGGCAAGGACGGGTGAATTCCCTGTACGTCAAAGCAGAACTTGATTTGAATATCCTCTTTTTTCTGGAGAATAAGTGCGCCGATATCTCTACGACCAGCAAGCGAGATACTTGCAATCCCGGCTAAATGGGTAATATCCTCAAACGGTGTCAGATTTTTGACAACACCTAATTGTTTGGTATCGAGAGATTTTTTACCAATTTTGTGCTTTATTTTCGTTGAGGCGGTCGAACTCATAGCCTGTAGTTTCGTTCGGTGATATTTATTAATTGAGAAGCTTTATCTGCGTTTTTTAAGCTTGCGCTTTTTCTTGGGTTGAGGTTGTAGAGGATTAACGAGGGAGACAAATGGTTTGTAACCACGGGTGATGCGGGGTGTGCCGACAAACTTACCGAAAAAGGCTTTGTTGGAACTTACTGTCCACCAGGTTGCCCATCCCCAGGCGGTTACAATTCCGGTTGCAAGCCAAGAAGCTTGCATAAAACCTTTGACTACCATGTAGGAGATGAGAGCGATCGCACTCCAGGGAACAATTTGGTCGGCGGGGAATGGCCCGAGGCGTGGTTGGTCTCCTAATACGCGGTTGACAGTACGAAATTCCCGTTCTCTGCCCATTATTACGAAAGACAAAAGTCAGTTTTTGAAATTTTGATGAGTGGCACTTGTGGAATTGTGCCACTCGTGGTGGCTTTTTTGAAGACTTGGTATCAGCCTGTTACCAGTCCTGCAAGCAAGTCTCCGACTACAACTGTGAGGGCAACGATAATTGGTGTACGGGCGATTGTTTGCCAATCCTCGTCGTTTCTGGCTGATTGAACGACCCGGATCAGACCAATACCGAGGTAAATTAGGAACAAACCGCGCAGTACCGCAAATACGTATTTGATGATGTCTGCGTTAACGCCTGTAAAATACTCTGTGAAAAAGTCTTCTGCGTTTTGCATGAACTGGGCGTTTGCAGGTGCAGCGGCCATATCCAACATAAATACTACACCTACCAAGCAGAACAAGACGGTATAGATATTGATGCCATACTTGCGCTGCCATTTCTCGAAGTTGGAAAGTAGCAAGTTTGCTTCCTTGGGTAGTAACGCTACAATGCCAGTTCCAAAAGCCAGCGATGCCATTACCATGTGATGAATGGAGATATCTGCAATCATCAAGCCAGTACCAACTGCCATTAGTCCGGCAATGCTAGCGTTTTCTTTCCAGTTGCGACGGCGACGGCTGGGAGCGGGGTATCCGTATTCTTCGTAGGAAGGAATGCGATCGTTGCTAAAATTAGATTCGTAGTCTGTTCTCATAAAAAAAGTAGATGATTTCGGAAATTACTGGATGAAACTTTGTAGGGGTAATTACGACTGAATTACTGCTTTATTCTGTTAGCGGAGTCTCTTTAAAGATGAACTCATTCTTGGAGGATGGTGGCGTGGAGCAATATTATCCTTGTATTATTCTCCAAATCAGCATTTTTGGCTGAATGAAGATGGAAATGAGATTGCCAGACCCTATCCAGATGGGGATAAATTTGAATCTATTGCTGCACAAATTTACCCACTTTTCAAGCAGCATTTTAATTAGGCTCAACTTAGATTTCTGCAATGCTTTAGCTACTAAAAATCAATTAAAATCCTTATTTATGCTTTAGTTTAATTGAGAAAAATCTGGCTTTCAAATACAAATTAATTCCCCAATCAAATTCGCCGCTCGCTCTCCATATTTTTGCTGAACAGCACTGCTATATGGCAATTTAGCTTCGCTCAAAAAGTCGCGGATAAATAGAGAAAAGTTAAATCCTCTCTTCGAGTCAACATATTCTGCTAGTTCAATATTAAATAATGCTTTGAATTCGTCTTCTCTTTGTTTGAGCGCTGAATATTTAGTTAAGTTGTTTGAAGAAAAGATTGGGCTGACTGCCTCATTAAACAGTTTTTCAATTAAGCGATCGCTCATATTTTTATCTACACTTCTTTCCTAAGTTTTACTTCAACATAACTTAAAGTTGTGTAACTGTGCTTTGAACTAAAAAATGAGAAAAATTCTAAACCATAAACAGAGCAAGAGGCGCAATGTAATTTCGTACTTGAGCGCCAATAATAACATAAAACTTTGCATCTATGCTATTCCTCAAACACCACGGGTATTTTCATAAAGATTTTGAATAGCTCTAATAGCGGCTTGCTCTGGTCTAAGCCCCAAAAACGCCTCATGATTATCTATAGTTACAAGCATTGCACAATAATCAAGCTTTATTAACTCCATTTGAATTGTTGCAATCCAATCACCTCTAATTCTACGTTTTAGTCGCTCAAATTCTTCTATTTCAGATTCCGTCATAATCCAAAATCATCCATTTTTTGCTAATATTCATGATTTCCTGTTTCGCACTCTGACAAATAGCCAACTAATGCAAACGGACACTTGCAGCCCAATTCTGATTCCAAAGAAGTAATATCAAGTCCAAATTCACCGCAAACAGTATCAAAAATTTCCCCAGAAGTTAACTCTAAATTCGCGTCTAATTCCTTAACTCGTGATTCAATTTTGGCTTGTTCCATAATGTTTCTAAATTAGATTGTTCGGATTTAATTACAATTTCTTCTGCGTATCTTCTAGCTAATGTTACCAAATACGGTTGTGAATAGCTTTTGGCAATTCCCCTGTAATACTCAATCCCATTCCAAATAAATCTTAAATAAGTGTAGGATCTTTCACCTTTTTCAGAATAAACAAGCACAAAACTGTGTGGAGTTGCAACTTGCCCTTTGGCATAATTTCGGCCGTCTTCCCACTCAATATTCCAGATACCATAAGTTTTGATGTTTGATTTTTTGTTGTTCATAAGATACCTTCAATAAATTTAGCTACTTCTTCACAAGTTGAAAGGTTCCGACTTAATTTTAGTCCCATAGACAACTCTATTGCCCCATGACCTCGTGTTTGCGGGTGCTTGTCCAAATCGCTGCAAATTGAGTCAATCGCGTCTCCCGCTTGACCTAATTCCCTTTTTTTTTTTAATTAACTAAATCTAGCTAAATCTTTAAAACTTGCTATAGCTTCTCTAATGCAATCTTGAAAAGTGCCACAGTAATCATGCCCTAAATTAAAACTTGGATTATCAAAAAACCTTATTTCTAATACATGAGTATCAGCAGGATGGCAATTAGATTTTCTGATTTGTGCAATTAGATTTCCCAAAAATATCAGCATTCTTCAAAATTCCCTTTTTGTATTGATTAAGCTGAATCTAAAGTAAAGAATTATTTTGGTTATTATGAGGATCAATGGCAATCGCCTGATCAGGTCGATACCTAAGATTCTCTATTTCGTGAGCCAGGGGAAGGATAAATTCTTTGTGTACCTCGATTGCAATTACTGAAAGAACTTCTTCATCAATAGCTTTACCTTCTAAATAATCAGTATTTTTAATTATAGCTGACATCACAAGTAGAGGTTTCCTGAACGGCTTGTTATCAACTGGGGGTATAGAAATTTGATTTTGGGAATACTAAAAATAGTACAGGAATTATTAAAGTTGAAAATTTATAAAATGGTACGTTGACCTCGATACTGGATCTACCACAAGCAATCTCAACTCATGAACGAACAAATACGAAATGATAGTTAAAGGGGTTCTAAATTTTGACCAAAATAGTACAGATAAACTATATGGCGTTCGCGTTTATCCTTATTATCTAGCATTCTTTGTCATAATTATTAAAATGACCAAGTATTAGTGCCAGAGAAATCTACTTCTGTGACCTGAAGCGTGATTTTATCGGCTACGGCATTGCTCACTCCCAGACTTAATAAGTGTCTGAGGTTGTATGAACGAGCAGGCTTTATCAAAGTACCAGGGAGCGAGATCGTCAATCGGATAGGTGGAGTATCGTTTAGTATGGTGTACGAGTTGGAGTAAAGTCGTCAAATCATCGGTTTCGGTGGTAGCCTAAAGATGATCTGTTAGTGTTGATTGACTGGCAAAACCAGATGATTTACCAGACTTACCAACCGCGATCGCCGCTCTCGCAATTTGTTGAACTGCTCTGGAGTCGAGAAGGTGAGAACTTACCTAAAGCGCAGTCTCGATTGTTGCCGATCGGTTCGATGGAGTTGGTTATCAATCTACATGAAGACAGGATTCCACTATTCGATAGCTCCAGTCGAGCGCAAATCGGCAGCACCAACGGCATGATGATTTGCGGTACGCATTCTGAAAGCTTCATTATCAACAATGACAGCAAGATATCGATGATGGGCGTACATTTCAAACCTGGGGGCAATACCCCATTTTTTACGTTGCCTGCGGGGGAATTGCACAACCAGAGAATTTCATTAAATGAATTATGGCAGGGTTGGGCGGTTGAACTGCGCGATCGCCTTCTAGAATCACCAACAGTAGCAAGCCGCTTTTGGGTTTTGGAGCAATTTTTGCTAATGGTAATGAAACCGCTAGATCGATATGCCGCCATCGCTATGGCATTGCAAGAGTTTAAGAGATATCCAACCACCAGAGTGAGCGAAGTAACAGATAAAATTGGCTTCAGTGCCCGCCATTTCAACCAACTATTCAGAGATCAAGTGGGGCTAACCCCCAAGCTATTTTGTCAGGTTCGACGCTTACAGCAAGCCCTTGACCTAGTATCCGGTAAAGATCGGGTTGATTGGGCGGACATTGCGATCGCCTGTGGTTATTTCGACCAAGCACATTTTATTCACGATTTTCGGTCGCTGGCCGATTGCACGCCCACTGAATACCTGGCACAACGCGGCTTTCATCCCTGCCATGTTGTTCTGCTCGATGAAAACACAGGAGAAGTAGGATGAAAGTACCTTTTACAGGTGGTTGTTTATGTGGAACTATCCGCTACGAATGTTCGGCAGAGCCAATTGTTATAGGCAATTGCCATTGTCGCGATTGCCAACGGGCAACGGGCAGCGCATTTGCGGCGGCGCTCCTTGTCTTGCGCGATGCCGTCACGATCGCTGGAGAGGTTAAATATTACGAGGTCATTGGCGATAGTGGAGCCACAGTCGCTCGGGGATTTTGTCCCAACTGTGGTTCTCGATTATTTAGTAAACCGCCGAATCTCGAACTGATAGGCATTCTTGCAGGCAGCCTTGACGATCCAGGCTGGTTTCAACCTGGAATGGATCTTTATACCGCTAGTGCCCAGCCGTGGGATTATATCAACCCAGATTTACCCAAGTTTACCAAAATGCCGTCAGCCAATAATTGAAGTCTAGTCGGCTAGATCGCTAATTTTTTAGAGGAGAATTTATATGTACAACAAAGGTTCATGTCAATATCAATGAACCGCAAGGTATGGCAACCATTTATGGGCGATCGTAAGCGGACGAGGCTTGTGTAGTGATGATTAATTTACGCCCTGCCACCCCTGCTGACTTGAAACTGCTGCAACACTGGGATCAACAACCTCATGTCATTGCCGCAGATCCCAACGATGATTGGTATTGGGAGGTAGAACTGAGTCGCAATCCTGACTGGAGAGAGCAACTAATTGCCCAGATCGAGGGTCGTCCCATTGGATTTGTCCAAATTATCGATCCAGCGCGTGAGGAAAGCCGTTATTGGCGCGATGTTGCACCGGATCTTCGTGCCATTGATATCTGGATTGGGGAAGAAACAGATTTGGGCAAAGGCTACGGCACAAGAATGATGCAGCTTGCCTTAGCTCGATGTTTTGCCGACCCGCGTGTGACGACTGTCCTCATCGATCCACTTGCCAGCAATACTCGCGCTCACCGCTTCTATGAACGTCTTGGCTTCCAATTTGTTGAACCACGAAGGTTTGGCGACGATGACTGTTTTGTTTATTGCCTGAACCGAGCAGATTGGCATCCTGAAAACACGATCGCATCGCGGTAGCGGCAGCTAGTGAGCGATGGCGCAGAGCGCCCAGCATAGCTGATCGCCGCATAACAACGCCCATGCACACCGACCGTCGAGAGTCGATCGGTTGTGATGCAGTCAAAATTACCAAAGTATGAATTGCCAAAGGAGGGAAACTGATGAGTTCATTTGTGCTTTGTTTTCAAGATATTGATAAAACAAAAATCACGGTTGTTGGAGGTAAAGGCGCAAACCTGGGGGAACTTTCCAAGATTGAAGGAATTCGCGTACCGGATGGCTTCTGTGTTTCTACTGAAGCCTTTAAAAGAATCATTGCGGAAACGTCGTCGATTAACGAATTACTCGATCGGTTATCGCATCTATTGGTGGAAGACAGACATAAAATCGGTGAACTTAGCGGTGAGATTCGCTCTTTCATTGAAGGGATAACCATTCCTCAAGATATTAATGAAGAGATCGCCCGCCTCCTCTCCAGGCTTGATGAAAAAAATGCCTATGCAGTAAGATCCAGCGCAACTGCTGAGGATTTACTGACGGCCTCCTTTGCAGGCCAGCACGATACGTATTTGAACATTATCTCAAAGGAGGCAATCTATCAGCATATCAGCAAGTGCTGGGCATCGCTATTTACCGAGAGGGCAGTAATTTACCGCCTTCAAAATGGCTTCGACCACCGTAAAGTCCACCTGTCTGTGGTGGTTCAGAAGATGGTCTTTCCGCAGGTGGCAGGAATTTTGTTTACTGCCGATCCCGTCACTTCTAATAGGAAGGTGTTATCCATTGATGCCAGCTTCGGACTTGGTGAGGCTATGGTCAGAGGCATTGTGAATGCTGATATCTATAAAGTGTGTAACGGCAAGGTTATCGATAAGAAGATATCCACCAAGAAACTGGCTATTTACGCCTTAAAAGATGGCGGTACGAAAGAACAGGAGATTGAACCTGAGAGACAGAACAGGCAAGCGCTAACGGATGAGCAGATTTTACAGCTTGAGCGCATAGGCAGAAAGATCGAAGAACATTTCGGCAGCCCCCAGGACATCGAATGGTGTTTGGTTGATAATACATTTTATATTGTCCAGAGTCGGCCAATCACTACTTTATACCCGATCCCTGAAGCGAACGATCGGGAAAATCACGTCTATGTATCTGTCGGTCATCAACAAATGATGACTGACCCCATCAAACCATTGGGATTGTCTTTATTCCAGTTAACAGCTGCTCGACCCATGCATAAAGCTGGTGGAAGGTTGTTTGTTGATATCACACCTGATCTGGCTTCACCTGTTAGAAGAGAAATTATAGTAGATGTGTTGGGAAAATCCGAGCCGCTCATAAAAGACGCACTGATGACCATCATAGAGCGAGGAGATTTCATTGAATCGTTACCAGATGATCAAAAAGAACAGAGTTCCGGTAAAAGCAATAAATCTCCATCGCCTGCGGATTTTCAAACACTAAACGAATACGATCCGACAATCGTTTCTGATTTAATTAAGAGTAGCCAAAGATCGATAGACGATTTAAAACATAACATCCAAACGAAATCAGGATCGGAGCTAATTGATTTTATTCTGGAAGATATCCAGCAATTAAAGAAGAGTTTATTTGATCCACAAAGTTTTGGTATGATTATGACTGCTATGAATGCTTCATCATGGATCAATGAAAAAATGAAGGAGTGGTTAGATGAAAAAAACGTAGCAGACACGCTTTCTCAATCTGTCCCCAACAATATTACTTCGTCTATGGGTCTGGAACTATTGGATGTCGCAGATGTGATTCGTCCTTATCCAGAAGTAATTGATTATTTACAACATGTAAAAGATGATAACTTTTTGGATGAACTGGTTAAGTTTAATGGTGGAAAGGAAACCCAAGACGCTATCTATGCTTATCTCAACAAATACGGAATGCGATGTGCCGGAGAAATCGATATTACTAAAACTCGTTGGTGTGAAAAACCAACTACACTTGTCCCCATGATTCTCAGTAACATCAAAAACTTTGAGCCTAATGCCAGCAATCGGAAATTTGAGCAAGGGCGACAGTCAGCTTTGAAAAAAGAACAAGAGTTATTAGATCGATTGAAGCAATTACCAGATGGTGAACAAAAGGCCAATGAAACAAAACGAATGATTAGCCTAATGCGGAATTTCATCGGTTATCGTGAATATCCAAAATACGGCATGGTTAATCGCTACTTTGTTTATAAGCAGGCGTTACTGAAAGAAGCCGAACAACTCGTACAAGCGGGCGTTATTCATGAAAAAGAAGATATATACTATCTCACTTTTGAAGAACTTCACGAAGCCGTATGCACCAATAAGCTGGATTACCAGATCATCAGCAAACGAAAAGACGATTACAAATTATATGAAAAACTAACTCCCCCACGTGTTATCACCTCTGACGGTGAAATCATTGCAGGTGAGTACAAACGAGAAAATCTCCCAGCCGAAGCTATTGTAGGTCTACCTGTTTCTTCCGGAGTTATAGAGGGACGAGCACGTGTCATCTTAAACATGGAAGATGCCGATCTAGAAGATGGAGATATATTAGTCACCTCCTTTACTGACCCTAGCTGGACACCATTGTTTGTATCCATAAAAGGTCTAGTCACCGAAGTTGGTGGACTGATGACCCATGGAGCAGTTATCGCACGTGAATATGGCTTACCAGCAGTTGTTGGAGTAGAAAATGCTACCAAACTGATAAAAGATGGGCAACGAATTCGTGTACATGGAACAGAAGGGTATGTAGAAATCCTATAATGGATGATGTTGCTGGCGAATTCGGGGAGTTTCCAATGAGGACTACCGACAGCTTCCGAAGCCGAGGAGCCGGAATGGGGCATCCGCTGTTAGATTTTAATAATAGTATTTATAAATATTAATCAGCAGTCTCATTGACTGCTGATTAATTTACCAAATTCCTAACTTTTGATAAGTGTTTGTAACCCAGTTATAAATTATGACTCTGCGGTTTAATTTTGTTGCATCGGCAATACAATTAGCTGTTCCTCCAGGTTGTTCATCCCAGATAGCAATCATCATATCGTGGACATTTTTTATTTGATTAATTATCCATCGGTTACGAGCATTTAAACATTTGATTCCTCCAGCTTCTTGATAAGGTAAGTTAGAGACAAATTTGATAGCGTCGCATTGGGATAACAGCCAATGATACTTCTGCTTATCGAGATTATTCCATTTGGCATCTTGGTTAGTGCAGAGTACGACAGCAGTGAGGTTTATCTCAATAGGGTACTTATCCTTTAAGCCTAAGATTATCTCTACTGCTGCGGTATCAACTCCCAATGCCATGCCTGAATAGAACTGGATGGAATGGCACTAAGAAAAGCCGGAACCCTTGCAGTTTAAGCAGTTTGCAATTGTTTGCGTAACTCATGCCGGGTTTTAGTCATCAAGGGGTAAATTTTTGGGCGACGTTTGCGGACTCGTGGTTCGCT
>NZ_NOLK01000155.1:0-19137 GCF_002245985.1 Nostoc sp. 'Peltigera membranacea cyanobiont' 232 | reverse complement strand
TTGCCCACAAACATCAAGTAAACATACGTTTAGCTTACTACCCTCCATATCATAGTAAATATAATCCGATAGAAAGGACATGGGCAATACTAGAGAATCATTGGAATGGCAGCATTTTAGATGAAGTAGAGACGGCTTTAAAGTTTGCTAGTACTATGAAATGGAAAGGTGATCATCCAGTAGTTAAGCTAGTACACAAAACTTATGAGAATGGGGTAAAGCTTACAAAAAAAGCTATGGCTCAAATTGAAAAACAGATTGAGCGGCTAACCGATTCTACTCATGAAGTTTTCCCAAATTTAGGTAATTGGTTTATTGATATTTGTTGTAGTAAAACAAAAGTTATTTGATTTTAATAACAGCATTTATTTAGCTACAAAACATACTAATTTACACTGTTTAACTTCAAAGCAGACGACAAGTGTATAGATTCTTCATGCATAGATGAGGGGGAGAAAAGGGGTTGCCCTGGGCAACCCCTTTTCTCCCCCCTTAAAATGATTATCATTCTTGATAAAACCTGTCTCTTGTTTTTCTTGGAATAATTTATTCTTTGGAAGTCCCTCGAAGCCCACGCCCTACGGGGTAAAAACCCAGATTCAGCTAGGCGGGAACTTCAAGATCACATGGTTTATGAGCTTGAAACCAAGCCTAGTGGCAAGATTGACTTGGTAGGCCATCTGTGGGTGGATTACAAAACCGCAGGTACACGCGATCGCTCTAGCGCAGGGTTAGTTGTGATTGCGGTTTGGGCATTCGATATTGTCACCACCTTTGCGGCTCGTAACCCATTTGAATTTACAGCCCCGTTCATGATTTTGGGTTGCATCTTGTTTAACATCGGCACAATGATGGCAGGTGAAATTGGGTTTGCCATCTGGCGGTTGACCAAAGATTAAAGCCAGTGCCGCTCAACAACTCTCTACATTGAGCGGCACTCACTACTTAACAGGGCATTTGTTTTATGCAAAGTAACAATATCCCAAAAATTACAACCAAAGAAACTGAACATTTGCGCGAATCATATCCTAGCTTGTCTCACTTGGAAGCCGGAAATATCGCCCAATGGCTGCAAGAGAGAAAAGAGCAATTATTTGAAATGGCCCGAGTTTCTGAGAACGAAGCAGACATGACCCGTGTACTTGGCTTGCTGGCTTCTGGGATAGGAGCGGTTTGTTATGCGGTCAATCCTTTGGCTGTAGTTGGTGGTTTAATTGGCGGTGCTGCGTGGCTATGGTTTGTTGTCGAACACTCGAACCGTACTAAAGAAATTGCACCAATACCATTTGTACGTGGCAACTTTGTAGATGCGATCTCTCGTGCTGGTGACTATGATACTAGGAGCAATTATCAAGCGGATCATCTTGCAAATACTGTTAAATTCCTAGAGCGACACGAGGCTGAAGAGTACGCCTTTCTTCTAGCTGAATTTGAAAATATTGGGCAGTATTTAACCCAAGTTGAGCCAGGAAAACGTTTTTATGCTTATCGCTGGATGTTTGGTTGGTTTGGCAAGCTTAAGGGTCGTCAGCTACCGACTTATCAAAGTATGGCTCTCCATTTACAGGATGTGACCATTGACAGCCGGCTGAATCGGTCAGAGGTAAGTGCTATCGCACAGGCTCAAACCCAGTTACCACCGACCGTAGATATTAAGCAGTTTCAATCACCGACTGTAGATATTGGGAAGATGAACCAAGCTGCGGAGCTTTCTAGACCGGAGGAGTTACAGCCATCAGCTAATGGGCTTTCACCAGAGACTATAACTAATCTCCCTCTGGCGAATAGAGCAAACGCACTCATCGCGGCTTTAAGGAAAAGTGGTTTTCAAGTAGAAGATATGATGAGTTCCCAAGTCATTGCGATCGCTGGCACTCAGCGAGGTGGTAAGGGAACCTTAGCAGCAATCTTGGCAACATTATCTCTAGCTTTAGATTCGGGATTAAACACCCAATACTTTACAGCCGGGGTGGACGTTTACCCCTTTAGTTGTAATCTAATTTCTGCTCTTAAATACCCGGAAAAAGATGCAGACGGGGCAGATAAACTAGTCGCCCGTGACTTGCTTAAATTTCTTAAAGGGTTAGATGGCTGTGAACCTTACTCACACAAAAACTTACTGTTAGTCATTGATGAGGCGATGCGGTTGCTGTCCCTACTTGATGAGAGCGATCGCACTTGGGCTATCCAATATTTACTTTCTCGCTTTGCTAAGTCTGGCGGTACATTAATTATCGTATTGCATGGCTCTAACCTGACAAGCGTGGTAGGTAAAGCTACGGCAGGACTAGCAGATACTTTTAAGCAATCGGTTAACTTTATTGGGTGTGTAGCTCAGTCTGTCAGCGCTGGCGGATTGCGAAAGATTAATGTTGCCAGTGGCGAATATTTCAAAGCCAACCCTAATAACTTTGCTGAACCTGTTAGCGGTGGCAATCTGGGCATGATTCCTGACTGGCTAAAGATAGAGTTACACCCAGGAAATGGTCAGCCAGATCCAGCAAGAACATTACTCAAATTCTTCCCGGAACTGGTGCAGCATCACCAGCCAGCAGTTATGCCCAGAGGAGAGAAAATTGCACCAGATGACGCAGTTAATCAGCTTGAGTCTATTTTCTCAAAGCCTACCCAAGACGTTGAAATTGCAGAGCTAGAATTCGTCAGCATTTCTGAGGCTGATAAGGAGCAAATTTTAAACATTGTTACTTCAGCCGTGACAACACCAGTCAGCTTTGCTGCGATTAGAAATAGCCGAAAGTGGGGTGAAGATAAACCTAGTGTTCGCTATTTAAGGTGTGCGATTGCACAACTTGTAGAATCCAACCAATTGAAGGGTAGTGAGAAGTTAGGGTTTACTGCTTTTTAATATTACTGCAATCTCAGAAAGCCTTTAATTTTCAGTTAGTTCCAAGACATCAAGACATCAAAAGCCTGAATCCTAGTAATGGATCTAAATTTATGCACCCAATTGAGTTGAAGAAAAAGTGGCAGTTAACTTACGACGAGCTTGCACTTGTCTTAGGTTATGAAGGTGATTATACTGTCCGTTCTTGGAACATGAATGGAAGACATAAGCGTAACCCTCAAAAAGTTGTCTATGTCGCTTGCAGACTTCTTGATGAGAAGTGGTCAGCGCAAGGTAAACTTGTGCATTCTTATCTCTGATTATTTCTATTATTGGGGCAAATATCACGTTAATTCTGTTTGCCCCAATCGCTATATCTTGCCCTTCATCTTCGATTTCGGTCAGTCCCCAAACGCTTTTCTACCCGTTGTAGCTTGGCATTACTATAATCTGTACGCTGCAAAATTGCTCTCAAATAGATGTCGATATCGTTCGAGATATTTACCGGAATAAATTGATTGAATCCAAGGAAAATCAACAAAGTAAATAATGCAGAAAACAACCCCATCGTCCCATATTTTCCTATGGGTTCAGCGCGATAAACCTCTTTCTCTATGGTGATGGGTTCGGGGGGAGGGCTGTTCTTCAACTCCTGAATAACCGTAGTCAAGTTCTTCGTGTGATTCAACAGTTGATTCCAGTTCTGCTTTAATTCTGTTATCTCGCTCTTCAGCCCTTTGAATTCTAAGCTCTCTAATGTCGCTGACGACTTGGGCATATTCTTTAACTGCGTCAGTAAGGGAGTTAATTCTTGTCTCAAATCTTCGTTGTTCTTCTCGAACTCGTTCGAGGAGAGATTCTGATTCTTCAATTCGGTCGTCAGCATCTCGATTGTCACCATCGCTTTGCTGAGGAGTTGATTCTGAATTAAATTCGTTTGTGCCCATGCTTGTAACTCCGCCCTATCGCGTTCGCGTTCAGTTTTTTGTGACTGCTTAAAATTTTCAAACTCTCTATATAATCTGCCCAGTGCTATCTTGACCTCACCCAGTTCACTGCTCTCTATTGAATCGGCAGTTTCAGAGTGAGGATTGCTGTGATTGCCGTTGCCATTATTATTGTTGCTCATTAGTTTTCTTTTGACCCCGACGAGAAGTAGACGCAGTAACTTTTGTCTGTTTTGAAGTCGTAGTGTTTTCTAAAGCATCTGGTATAACTGATGGTTGCTGCAACCCCAGATAAACCTCAGCCTTTTCTAGCTCTGGTTTAGCCTGATCCAAAAATCCACTGACTAGTAGGTAATCCCCAAAAGGAAATCCATTCTCTTCAGTAGCAGCCGAGTAAGGTAAACCTTTCTCTGTCAACGTGTCAAAGGTCGAGTAGTCTAGCTCTGGCATATCTATTTCTATGCCTTTCAATTCCGAAATAGCTGCCGATGTTTTGCTGTTCTCCCAGCGCTGAAAACCTGAACCTTTATCCCAGCACAGATTTTTCACCACCACATAATCAGCTTTATCGCTACAGAACTCAGCCATAGTTTTTAAGCTGGTTATCACCGAGTACCCCAGGTTAAGCACAGTCACCAGCGTAACCCGATAACCCAAATCACCTGCAATTTTGAATAGCCCAAACTTATTGATAATCTCCCTGGTTTTATTGCTTGATGCCCCTGGCATATCTACTATTATTGAGTCCGGTGATTCCGCTTTGATTTCCGTAAAGAAGCGTTTCGCCTCTGCCACCTCTAAGAAGTTCAACAGTCTTACCCCTGAGCCAAAATTTTGATAATACTCGTACAGTTCTGGATTCTCTGTATCTGCATCATAAGCTAGATAATTAATGCTTTTATTGTGCATTACATCCAGTAGCAAGCGAGTAAAGGCAGTCTTACCTGTACCACCCTTGCCCCCCAGTATCATCACGATGCGTTTCATATTTCACTCCTATCAGTGATATTAAATTGGGCAGAAGTCTTAGGTGTTGTTTTATTTCGTTTACTAGTTTTAGTTGATGATGAGCCGGATGGTTCACTACTATCAATAGGTGAACTATCTGGTTCTACTGGTAAAACCGAGTCATTATTTGAGGTTGATGAATCAGTTAATTCTGGCTCGGAGTCAGAATTAACTGATTCATCAACCGCTTTATCTGATGATTCATTACTCGAACTATTCTCCGTTATTGTTGAAGCTTTTTTATGAAAACTCTTCAAACCACTGGCCGCTAGTTCTACCCCATGACCTTTAAACACATCAGAAACATCGTCATAAGAGTAGCCAGCATCTAACATATCTTGAATAGGTTTAGCCAAACTGAGAACTAAATCTAACAGGCTGATAGTTTTAGGTGTCGCCGCTTTCTGTTTGAGACTGGTTTGAATATCTTCTATTTTTGATAAAGGGACAGCTTTCGGTTTGCGCGACATATTCAGCATTAGTAATAAATTACTCCATTGTAAAAAAACGTGGTAAAAAAAAAGTTTAAGTTTCTTGTCGTGATGTGACGAATATCAACAGAATAGGGTTTGTATCTTCGTGAGGTAGACTAGTCTAAAAAAGCAGTTACCCATGAATCAACATCCTTCGTATCACTAGTATCGCCAGCATTGCCCAATAGACCATGCCCTCGGTTACACCACGAGTGATTGCAGACAGCCACTCGTGGATCGCCAAAGTCTCGTACTCCCCCAGTCTCCCGTTGTGCCCCTTGGTTCTGGTTTACCCTAGCCCGTCGTAAGGGGGTAGGCAACCAATACGCCGTAACGCACTTCGTGCTACTTTACCCTCCGGGTAAAGCGGCGTGGTTGCTTGTTGGGGGTGTCCCCCAAACCCCCGGAAAACCGTTCTTTTCAAGGGGTTAATAAGTCAAGAGAGTTCCGGGTTATTCGCCTACCTGCGTGGCACTGCGTGCCTAACGCAGCTACAGCGAATAACCCGGTGAAAAAGAAAAAATCAAATAATCAAACTCCTAACTAGTTATGCAGCCAGACCCCCGTACCAATCTCAGTAATCAATTAGCTGACACATTAAGCAATCGGTCACTATCACCAGATGATAAACGAGAAATAACCATCACGTTTAGGGCTAGCTATGCCGAGAAAGCTAAACTAGAGCAGCGATGCAGTGGAGTGGTGCAAAGCGATTATATTAGAGCGAGATTATTTGATTACCCTCTACCACATCCTAAGTTAGTCATTCCCGAAATCAACCGACAGGCTATCTATGAACTAAAAAAGATTGGCAACAACCTAAATCAACAGACTAGAGCCATTAACGAAGCTGTAAAAATTGGTAGTCAACCGTTGACTAACGAGGTGAAATCATATCTAAAAACTCTTGAAGAATTGACAGCACTTTTAGAACAAACTCGCCAATCACTCACTCAATCTACGGGAGAGGGGTAGCTAAATGATTACCAAAGTCAAAGCTAACAAATCATTTCGTGGCACTACTAAATATGTGCTTGAGAAAGAGAAAGCTAAAATCATTGGCGGGAATATGTACGGGAGAAGTACCAATGAACTGGTAGAGCAGTTTACCTTATCAGCCCATCTTAACCCGCAGCTAAAAGACCCATGTTATCACTTAATGCTTAGTGTACCGAAAAACGATAGAACGCTAAATGATGACGAATTAGCTAATCTGTCCCAACGTCACTTTGCGAATATCATTGTACTATCGCGGCTTCAGGGTGATGAAGCTCAAGTTAAACAGCCTGATAAAAGGATAGCTGACACCAAACTGAACCAGCTAGTTGATGAATTTATAGAATCAGAACTACCAGCTTATGACTTCTTTATAGCGCAGCACTCTGATAAAGAACACGACCACACCCACATCGTTGCATCTAGAGTCAATAATCTAGATGGTAAGTCTATTCGCACTTGGAACAATTACGCCCATTCAGAACACTCTGCCCGACTGCTAGAGCGAGAATTTCAGCTAACCCCAGTCCAAAGTAGTTGGGAGAGTAAGCAAAAGGCTATGACTCGGAATCAACTGGAACGAGTCGAGAGTTTGGGACTTCCAGGCGAAGAAATAATGCGACGGGCTATTGAGCAAGTGGCAGCAGATAAACCCACAATGCCCCAGCTAATTGAGCGGTTATGGAGAGAGCATCAGGTCAAATCCATCGTCAGTTACTACGGTCACGGTGGGGTAAGGGGTATCAAGTTTGGCATTGATATCGGCTCAGTTAATGAAGATGATAGCCCTCGCTTACTCTGGAAACAGGGAGGTAATCTCAATAAATATAAGTGTTCATTTACAAAGCTTCAGACTGAGTTGGGGATAAATTATGACTCAAAACGTGATGATAGCGAAATTAAACGTTTAAATAATTTCTTAGAATCTGTAGATAATAACCAAGTTAATCAACAAATAATATCAACCATCTTCCCGAAAAAAGCTCAAGCTATAGCCGAAACTAAACACCAGCTAAACCCAGCTAAATCAGATGCGGGGCAACGAGCAAGTTCAGAACTCATAAATACAATCTCTAACTTTATTGAACAGTCAGCAGTTGATGATGCCTTGGTTGAAACGTTACCACAATTAGCAGAACAACTCTCTCAATATAACCAGCAGTTATCAGCAGGTAGAACCGCATTCGACGAGCTATCATCGGCGATTACTCAAGAGTTACAATCCCATACAGAGAAGAAAGCTATCTTATCAATCTCTGATTATATTGAGCAATCGACTGTCTCTTCAGCATTAACTGAAGCAGTATTAGAATTAACGCAACAACTTTCTCAATACAAAGAGCAACTCGTTACAGCTAAAACTACATTTAATGACTTGGATACAGCGCTTACGAATGAGTTACAATCATATCTAGAGAAAAGAGCCATTTCATCAATTTCTGATTATATTGAGCAATCGACTGTCTCTTCAGCATTAACTGAAGCAGTATTAGAATTAACGCAACAACTTTCTCAATACAAAGAGCAACTCGTTACAGCTAAAACTACATTTAATGACTTGGATACAGCGCTTACGAATGAGTTACAATCATATCTAGAGAAAAGAGCCATTTCATCAATTTCTGATTATATTGAGCAATCAACTGTCGAGTCAGCCTTAACCCAAACAGTATTAGAATTAACACAACAATTTTCTCAATATCAGCAGCAGCTATCAGCCGGAAGAACCATATTCGACGACCTGGAAGCAGCGATTGTTTATTTGGAGCAACTCCATAGATCGCAAAAACCAGTGGATGCAATTGCTCTTAATCAAACTCCAACTATAACCACAGATGAACCAAAGCTAAAAGATAATCTAAGAGCCGAGTTATATGAGTATTACAGCGCCGACTTGCAAAACTTATTAGTGACTGACCGAGATAAAGAAATTGCTATACGGGCACTATTAGATAATAAACCACCCCAAGATGTTGAAGAAATTATCTTTGCCAGTCCAGCCGGATGGACACAAGATGAAGCTAGAGAATTGGTACTTATCGCTAGTAATCAACTGGCAACTCAAAAGTCTGAACCAGAACAGTCACTCACAGAAAAGCAGCGTATTGAGTCGGAATTCTTAGCGTCCGCAGTGCCTATTGCTGTTGAATTAATCAACTGGCAATTAAAAGAAACTGGCTCAAATAGCCTGAGATTCAAACGTGCAACTCTAGAGAAGCAGGGTAGAGAATTAGTATTTACCCATGATGAACGAGGTGAGATTTTCCGAGTGGCAGTCAACCGAAACCAGTCAGGTGAGCTTGAGTATTCACCGATTAATATCGGGACAGTAGAAAGAGAAGACCTGATGCTTTGGCAAAAAGCAGAGCGCGTATTGCAACAAATAAGAGAAGAAGCAGAGCGACAAGAAAGAAGACAGACTAAAGGTATCTCTCTCTAGGTGATGGCGCAACTCTTAACCGCTTCGCTCAAATAGGCGGTGTCTGCCACTGCCACAAATCCACTCGTTGAGCAAACCAATTTGTTGCAGGCAGCGGCAGACACTCCGCTGCGCCGCCTATTTGTTAAGAGCTGGTTAGATTGTGGTAAATTAAGTTGGGGATTTCCAATAAATAAAATACTCACTGATTAAGAATGATGCTTCTGAAAAACTTTTCGGTCTACTGAAAGCGAAATGAAGGGCTGATAAGGCTTCTGGAAAAATTTTCGGACTACTGTATGTGTTTAGTCTCATTTAAGTTACTGCGGGGCGGGGACATAGCCCCGCCCCGCATTTTGTGCCAGTTGCGTAAGTCCTGGTAATTATTTACTCCCCCCACCGCCCTGCAAAATGGTCTAAACCCTTGATTTATCGTTGAGAGGTAGGGGGGGAAGTGTGAAAGGTTACTTATTGGCAGCTAGTTTGATACTTAAGCTTACTTAATAAATATTTATTTATAATTCTTTAAGCACCGTATTATTACCAGTATAATCTAAAAATGAACTGCTCACAAAACATAAATAAGTTACCCATTTTAAATAGCTTAAAGTCATGCTAATCAAGGCTTATATTTTCCGAAACAGGTAAGTTATTTATATACGGCTTTTAATCAATATAAAAATTATATTTACATACTTAGGATATCAAAAATGGATGTAGCATCTCTTACTTTATTTATTGTTCCATTTCTACCTTTCTTGCTTAAATTAGGTAACAAAGCTGCTGAAGGAGCTGCCGAAAAATTCGGTGTCGATGCTTGGGAAAAAGCAAAAGCTATATGGGCGAAGCTCTATCCAAAAGTAGCTACAAAACCAGCAGTTCAGGAAGCAATAGAGGATGTTGCTGCTGCACCGGATGATGAGGATTTGCAGGCGGCTTTACGAGTGCAATTGAAAAAACTTTTAGAGAAAGACCAGTCATTAGCAGAAGCCATTACCCAGATAATATCTAAAAACTTACCAGCAGACTCCAGCACCACCAGTATTCTACAGAATGTTACTGGTGATAATAATCAAACAAGTGGACAAGTTGATGGAAATAGCAAGGTTATTGGTTCAGTACAGGGTAACGTGACCATGTAACAGTGGAGATTCAAAATAGGGTTAAAGAGGAGTATGGAATAAATCTTGAAAAAGATATTCAATTATCTATTTAAAATGTGGATTGAGCTAACTCAGAACGCCCCTAACGAAACTGTGACTGAGGAGCCTTCCAAACGTGATGTAGGTGATAGCCACACAACAGAAATTCAACAGCACCTTGAGGGAAACCACAACACAACGGTTGGACTAGTGCGTGAGCAAAGTAAAGTGTTTAGCTATGTGGCAGGGAATGTTTATATTACCGATACTGTTCACGCTCCTTTGAATGAATTATCCCAAGCCCCACCTCAGAAAAAACACTTTATAGACCGCCCGGAAGTTCGTTTGGACTTGAAAACTGGGTTATTTGGGTTATCAAATGCGACAGATATCCTAGAGAATCCAGAAGGACAAGTGCCTCTGAACTCTGCCTTCTATGTAAAACGTCCTCCCATAGAAACAGATTGCTACGAAACTATTCTAAAACCTGGTGCTCTGATTCGGATTAAGGCTCCTCGGCAGATGGGTAAAACTTCATTAATAAGCCGAATTCTTCATCATACTAACCAACAAGAATATCGGACGGTATCCTTGAACTTCCAATCAGCCGATGCAGAATTTCTTACCAGTCTGGATAAGTTCTTGCAGTGGTTTTGTGTTAGTATTTCCTACAAATTAAATTTAGTAGATAGACTGGACGACTACTGGAAGGGCTTTCTCGGTAGCAAGAACAAGTGTACAAATTACTTTGAGCAATATTTGTTATCTGAGATTAACAGCCCCATTGTTTTGGGATTAGATGAAGTAGATGAAGTTTTCAAGTATCCCGCAATTGCTTCTGATTTTTTTGCGCTGCTGCGGGTTTGGCATGAGCAGGCAAAAAACGAAGTCCTTTGGCAAAAGCTCAGGTTAGTGATTGCACATTCCAGAGAGGTTTACATTCCTCTTAACATAAATCAGTCGCCCTTTAATGTCGGTTTGCCAATAGAAATACCATTTTTAAATCAGATACAAATACTAGAATTAATACAACGCCACGGACTCCATTGGAATGAGGAAAAAATTAAGCATTTGATGATGCTTGTAAGTGGGCATCCTTATTTGCTGCGAGTAGCTTTGTATCAAATTGCCCGTGGCAGGATGACACTAGAGGAGCTCAAGCAAGTTGCACCGACAGAGGAAGGGCCATACGCTGACCACCTACGTCGCCATCTACTGAATTTGGAAAAGGATGCAAAATTGTTAGTTGCGCTCCAAAATGTTGTAATAGCGGAAAGTTCTATTTACGTTGACACTGTTGAAGCCTTTAAACTCCGCAGTATGGGTTTGGTAAAATATGAGGGCAATAAGGTGATGCCTTTGTGTGACCTGTATCGTCAGTATTTTCGCGAACGTTTGGGAGTTAACTAATGAGTGTTGCACCCCGCCCAGCCTATGAATATCAAGTCGGGGGAACTTTACCAGTTGATGCCCCTACCTACGTCCTGCGGCAAGCCGATCATGATTTCTATGAGAGCTTGAAGAAAGGAGAGTTTTGTTACGTCTTAAACTCTCGACAGATGGGAAAATCTAGCTTGCGAGTGCAGGTGACGCAACACTTGCTTTCAGAGGGGTTTGCCTGTGCTGTTATCGATATTAATGCTATTGGTACAACAGAAATTACACTAGAGCAGTGGTACGCCGGAGTGATTGATAGTCTGGTAAGGAGTTTTAAGCTTTACAAGACTTTTGATTTAGAAACCTGGTGGACTAATAATCATTTGCTTTCACCAGTGCAGCGTTGGAGCAAATTTATTGACACAGTTTTACTAGTAACAATTCCTGAGAATATTGTTATTTTTATTGATGAAATTGACAGTATCCTCAGTCTGAAATTCAATTTGGATGATTTTTTTGCTGTAATCCGAGACTGTTACAATAGTCGTGCTGACAACCCTGTTTATAACCGCCTTGCATTTGCCTTAATTGGGGTATCTACGCCATCAGACTTGATTCAAGACAAACAACGGACATCTTTTAATATTGGTCGTGCAATTGATTTGACAGGTTTCGTACTCCACGAGATGGAACCACTGGCGCAAGGATTGGCGGCGGTAGGTAATTCTCAAGCACTGATACAGACGGTGCTGGATTTTACAGGTGGACAGCCGTTTTTGACCCAGAAGGTTTGTAAGTTACTGGTGCAAGCGTCTCTAGAGGAGAGGAGAAAAGGAGTAAGGGAGAAGCAGAGATATGAGGACGCTCCTTCGATACAGAGATCGAAAGGAGAAGAATCCCAAATTCCAAATTCCAAATTCCAAATTGCCGAGTGGGTTGAATGTTTGGTAAGAGAGCGTATTATTGAAAATTGGGAGGCGCAGGATGAACCTGAGCATTTGAGGACAATTAGAGACCGACTGCTGCGAAGAGGTGAACAGCGTATCGGACGATGGCTGGGTTTGTGCCAACAAATCTTACAACATGGTGAAATAGTAGCTGATGATAGTCCCGAACAAACGGAATTGCGACTGACGGGATTGCTAGTGAAGCAGGATGGCAAACTGCGATTTTATAACCGCATCTATCAGGAGGTATTTAACCAGGATTGGTGTGAGAAGGAACTGGCAAAACTGCGTCCTTACGCTTATGCTATAAATGCTTGGGTTGCTTCTGGAAGGCAAGATGAGTCGTCCTTGTTGCGGGGAGAGGCATTGCAGAATGCTCAAAATTGGACTCTTGACAAAAATTTGAGTGATTTAGACTATCAGTTCTTAAATGCTAGTCAAAATTTAGCAAAACGAGACTTTGAGAAACGATTAGAAGAAGCAAAGGAACAGGCAAAGCAAGTCTTGGCAGCAGCTAACCGTAAAGCTCAACAGCGGATTTGGATTGCTGGCACTGTTTCCTTAATTTTATTAATAATAACAGCGGTAGTAGCATATATTCTTAGTAATCAAGCAAAAACTGCTCTTGATCAAGCGCACATATCTGAAATTAAGGCAATAAATTCGGAATCTAAAGCACTTCTTTTCTCAAACGACCAACTTAAAGCATTACTAATTAGCGTAAAAGCAGGTAAAAAATTGCTTGAGACTGAAGTATCAGACGATATCAGAAAAGAAACGTTGGAAAATCTACAACAGGCAGTCTATCAAGCTCAGGAACTTAACCGCTTGCAAGGTCATATGTCCAGAGTTTGGCGTGTCAGTTTCAGTCCAGACGGTCTGACAATAGCATCAGCTAGTTCTGATAAAACTATTAAACTTTGGAGGCGGGATGGCACTCTGCTCAAAACTTTAAATGGTCATGCAGCTTCTGTTAGAGACGTGACTTTCAGTCCGGATGGTAAAACTATAGCCTCAGCCAGTGAGGACAAGACGGTGAAACTTTGGAGCTACGATGGGCAGTTGCTTAGAACCTTAAATGGTCATGGAGCTTCTGTTATCGACATAACTTTCAGTCCAGATAGTAAAACTATAGCCTCAGCCAGTGAGGACAAGACGGTGAAACTCTGGAAGCTTGATGGCACTTTGCTTAGAACTATCAACACTTATAATGCTTTTCTCAGTTGCAGTTTCAGTCCGGATGGTAAAACTATAGCTACAGCCAGTGCTGACAATACGGTGAAACTTTGGAGCTACGATGGGCAGTTGCTTAAAACTTTGAAAGGTCATGGTCATTGGGTTTGGCGTGTGACTTTCAGTCCGGATGGTAAAACTATAGCCTCAGCCAGTGGGGACAAAACGGTGAAACTCTGGAAGCTTGATGGCACTTTGCTTAAAACTTTGGAAGGTCATAACGGCGGAGTTAAGGATGTAAGCTTTAGCCCAGATGGTAAAACTATAGCCTCAGCTAGTGATGACAAGACTGTAAAAATTTGGAAGCTTGATGGCACTTTGCTTAAAACTTTGGAGGGGCATAGCAACGCCGTTAGGGGAGTGAGTTTTAGCCTTCCGGATGGTCAGATAATAGCATCAGGTAGTGAGGATAACACAGTGATGCTCTGGAGGAGTAGTGGTGACACTTTTCTTAAAACTCTTCCAAATGTTGATTTTGTTAGAAAAGTGACTTTTAGTTCCGACGGTCAGACAATAGCTTCAGCTGGTGATGACAGAACTATAAAACTTTGGAGTAGCGAAGGCAATCTGCTTAACACCATTCGGGGTCATGATGCTGCCGTCCGTAGTATTAGTTTCAGCCCTGATGGTCAGATGATAGTTTCTGGGGATGAAAACAACGCTGTGAAAATCTGGAGCCGCAACGGTAGTTTGCTTGCAAACTTAATAGGTCATAAAGGTTTAGTCTATGATGTGAGTTTCAGCCCTGATGGTAAAACTATAGCCTCAGCCAGTGGAGATAAGACAGTAAAACTTTGGAACAGAAATGGTATCCTACTTAAAACTCTATCTGGGCATAAAGACGCAGTTAATAGTGTGAGTTTCAGCCCAGATGGTCAAAGAATAGCTTCTGCTAGTGATGACAACAAAGTGATATTATGGAATCCTGATGGAACCCTGCTTAAAACCTTGACAGGGCATAGTGATAAAGTTTTGAGTATAAGTTTTAGCCATAATGGCCACTTGATTGCAACAGCTAGTGCTGATAAAACTGTAAAGCTTTGGAAGGATGACGGCACTTTTCTCAAAACTTTAGAGGGTCATCAAGATAGGGTTAGAAGTGTGAGTTTTAGCCCTGATGACAAAACTCTTGCTTCTGGTAGTGAGGACAACACAGTGAAACTTTGGAGCATTGATGATGGCACTTTACAGAAAACTTTAAAAGGGCATCGTAATAAAGTTAGAAGTGTGAGTTTTAGCCCAAAGGGAAAGACCCTTGCTTCGGCTAGTGATGACGACACAGTAATTCTATGGAATTTAAATGAACCACTAAATTTGCATTTAGAAAATTTACTGATGCATGGTTGCGATTGGTTACACGATTATCTGAAAACTAATCCTAAAATTAGTGAGAGTGATAAGCATGTGTGCGATGACATTAAGTAGCTTCCTTTTAATAGTAGGTAAATCGGGATGATTGCTTAACCTTGTTTCTTAAACCGAATTTCAAGTTGCGTCTCTATCTGATGAAATATCACTTCAGATATACATTGCTGAAACTATTGCTAGAAAAATCTTTCAGCCAAGCGCGTAGAATGCAACCCGTCTTGGCACGGAACATTCTCACAGAGGTTGACTAATTATTTCTCCATCTGGTCATTGGTTGCGATCGCTTTCAAGACTGCACTCCCATGCAATCACGTCAAATCTCGCCACTATTTTAAATACCGTAATATGCTCTACGCTACTGGCGAGATTTACCCTGTCGCAGTTTGGCGAGAATCAAAACAGCTTGTCAACGTACTCTTGTAGGTCACTGCGTTTAACTCGCCAACCCTTACCAATCACTTTGGCTTTTAACTCTCCTTTGTTAATTGCATCTCGCAGGAATTCCCTAGATAACCCAGTTAACGCTTGTGCCTCTGCAATAGTCAGTAGCAGCTTATCGGCGATCGGCACTACTGGCTGATTGTCGCCTCTGCCCAGTAACCCTTCAATGATTGAGGATAATTTATCAATTACCCCAACCTCGCCAAATTCCGTAATCTCGCCAGATTGATGCACTAATTTACCTGTCTGTTGCTCTTGCTCTGTCGCTATTTGACGAGATTCAAAGGCTGGTTTTACGGTCGGTTGGTTCAGTTCTGACTTGAATGCTTCCAGTTCGGCGGGGTCAAAGTTGGCAGTCGGGCGAGTTTTCCCTTTCTCGTACTTGACGCTGATTCGTCCTTGCTGAACGTAACGCTCAAGCGCTCGAACGCTGACACCTAGAAAATCTGCTGCTGACTGCTTATTCATAAATCTCGCCAAATATCGTAACTCGCCAAAATCCTATCAGTGATTGGCGAGTTTTGGCGAGATTGAGAAAGAGCAACTATTATTCCTCAGCTGTGCCTATGCTATATTTCCCCTAAAGTATAGGACTAGGTGCTATACTTTAACCGAAGAGACTAGAAAATGAAAATCTACAAAAACCGTACTTTTGACCGTTGGGCGCGAATGTTGGCTTAAACAATCTTAGTCTCTGTAACGCTGTAAACGAAATGGCAGCAGGGCTTTATGATGCTGACCTGGGAGGTGGACTGTTTAAAAAACGCATAGCAAAACCAGGGAAGGGTAAGAGTGGTGGATTTCGGACACTAGTAGCTACTAATAATGAAGATCGTTGGTTTTTTATTTTTGGCTTTTCAAAAAACGAACGCAGCAACATTGACTCATATGAAGAAGAAGCTCTGAAAATGTTATCCAAGCAATTACTTGCTTATACACCAGAAGAACTTGAGCAAGCAAAAAATAGTAATGCGTTAATAGAGGTGATTTGTAATGCGTCAGAAGAAATCAGCAATTCTTGAAGCAGTTCATGAGACAGCAGAAGACTTACACAAAGCTGGGCTAATGAATCAAACTACATTGCGCGAATTTGAACACCTATGCCTACCTCCTATTGAGCCTCTAGAACCATTACAAATTAAAGAAATACGGGAATCATCTCAAGTTAGTCAAGCTGTTTTTGCACGTATTTTGAATATAAGTACTTCAACAGTTCAAAAATGGGAAATAGGACAAAAGCGACCTAGTGGAGCATCTCTTAAGCTACTGCACTTGATAAAGAATCGTGGCTTAAACAGTGTGCTTTATTAAAATTGACGTGAGAACCTCATTTACCACCAACTGTTCGCTCACGTTATCGTGTTTTCATCTTAGAATTACACATTATGTTTTTAACAATTGGAAAGTCAACTATTAATATCAATCATATTTGCTCAATTACTTGGACAACAAATATAAATATAAATGTTGTTGAAGCTAGTAATGATAATACAAATGAAAATCCTCCAAGTAAGAATCCTATTATTAATTGGTTAGAGAAAAATTTAAAGGAGGAAAAGAAACCTGACTCTGTTTATATATTTTTAAATCACAGCATATCCTCGGATACAGGAGCAAATCCTATTCGATATCTTTCTAAAAATGGGTGATAGTGTGAGAAGAGATTTTTATACAGTCAAGAATTAATGGTTGCTAAAAGTTCTTCTTTTCTTTTTTCTAATTCAGATATTTTTCGGTTCAAACTTCGGATTTCTGTACTGATTTTTGATAATTCAGCTTTGCACTTTTGAGTTTTTAAATAATCCGACCCATATTTTTCAATGACAAAATCTTCTACCTCATTCCTTAAGAGTTTGAAGCAGGGATTTCCATATAAAGTGTTGTGCCGATATTGCAATTTTCCTGATTTGATAGCCTCAAGAATTTCTGCTAGATCAAGGTTAAATTCTTTTTGGGCTGTTTTATCGCTCAGAGTAGCTCCCTTTTGCCCCCAAGGGGAATTGTCTTCTTCATGATTCATAAATCACCCCAATCAAAATTCAGGAAACGTCGAGCGTTGAGCTTTGTATATTTCTCTGTGTGTTTGATATCACGGTGTCCCAGGAAGTCTTGGATTTCCCTAGTGTTGTAACCCTGATTCACCAGATAGTAACCGCAGGCATGGCGCATCATGTGACAGTGAACTTTGATATCGAGTCCAGCCTGTGCCGCCAGTCGCCCAAGCAGCTTTCGCACCGCATCAGTAGACATCACCTCACCGCGCTCAGAAACGAAAATATATTTGCTGTCGGGCAACATCTCTCTGAGTTCTTTGAGCAAAACTAATTCATCGTCTCTCAAGGGATGCACCCCTGAATCGCTGCCCTTTTCCCTGGTGATGAAAATCTGCCGTTCCTTCCACATCAGTGCATCCCATCTTAAACCGCACTTAGCCCCTACAGCTTCCCCCACCCTCAGCCCGTGGCGAAACATCATCAGCATCAGTGTATAATCACGGTGAGAATAACGTGCTTTGCGTTCTAATGCGGCATCAAGAAGACTTCGCACCTCACTTGGTGTAAGGTATTCTCTAGACCTGTAATGCTTGTTGGGTAGACGAACTGGGGGCGGTGGCCTCATTTACTCTTGCTGGTAGTGTCCGGTGTACGCGCTCTATTATGGACAGTCTACTACGCCACGATCCCTATTATTTCGTTAACAGACAAGCCACTAAGAAGTTATTGCAAATTATTCTCAATTAATAAATACCTCCATCTTGGCTCAATGCCAAATAGTAGTCTGCGACCGCGATCACTAATCCCAAATCTCGAAACGTCCATAATTCGTTGTGTGACACTTTAGGGTGCGGGATGTGGGATTTATTTGTACTTTTAGATGTGTCAATGTATTAAATTTCAAGCAATTAATGTATTCCTTAGTTTTATTTCGCTTGTTATTGCTTGTTAGCTTACGGTCTTTACGGATTCAACTTTTATGTTTTAAAGTTTAAAAATTCTAAACATCATCCGTCTAAATACTTAATTACTTATGTGTCCATAATTTTCTATTTGATTAGATGTCTTTGTATATGGTGTTTATCCCCTCAATTCCACGTAAACCATATTTAAAATTTCTTTTGTCATAAAGTATAATTGGTGCAAGTAGGCTAAGACCTAGCACAAACCCCCAAGCCTACTGTCTTATTTGCTAAGAGTTACTTGGGGGTGTGGTGCTGTTATATGGAGGATGACTATGCTATCGACGCTTATGGTCATCACTATCCTCGCTAACCTGCTTGTGGTTGCGATGATACTGCTAGCTCAAAAGTAATCTTTTCTTGCTAGCTTAATAAAGTCTTGGGTGTTTGCAGCACTCAAGGCTTTTTATTTTACTTTTACGCGATACAACTACTACTTACGTATAAACACTAAATAATAGCTGATAACACAAGTATATACTATCCGCCTTCACTTGAATAATAAGGGATACGCTCGGTCTTTGCCCTCACGTTATCCCTTACGCTGTGAGCTTTGTAGCCATTTTTCTATATAAAAGCTTAACGTCGGTTTTGATTTTTTCTTCTTCTTTGTTTTCTTAACACCCTTAGGGTATGCACTTATTGTTTTGTGCTGTAATTGTTTTTTGGCAAGGGTTTGAGCGAATTGAACCATTAAAAACCCCTTAATATGGTTGAAGTTACCACACTTATCATTTGATATCAGAGGGTTTTTACCGTGTCTGACCACGAATCAGGCACGAGCATTCATGCTTTTGAATTTAGTTAGTAAGGTTTTCAGCCTTAGCGTAACTTTCTGTACGATTGCTCATTTACCCCCTATCGCTCTTTTATGACTCTCGTCGGATAAAAATCATCCACCCTTATTTTTAAGGACTTTGATGAATTTAGGCGTAGGTTGGGTTGAGGAACGAAACCCAACACCAACAATCTCTGGTTTTGTTGG